>CADCWO010000166.1 GCA_902806435.1 uncultured Synechococcales cyanobacterium
CTTTTGTCCCTCACTCTACCTTATCCTGCCCTTCAGGGCACTACCGGCGCAGAGCTCATCAAGCTACTGCTCGATACCACCATTACCAAAAGCGAATTCACTCCCCTGCCTATCTACAACTGTAATACGATGATGATTGAAAAAAGTGGTTCAGTGTATTTGAACTAAGCAATACAGGTTTCTACTTATCAAAAAAGATTTGGATAACGTGAGATCGGAATTGGTGCGTTTGTAAAACGTTAGTTTTAATTAATTAAACTTCAGTAAACCTTATGGCTTCAGTATGAAACTTTGCCTGCTGTACCGAGGTTAAGGTATGAGAACCTTTGCTTTGAGAATAAAACTTGATTCAGACTTGAATCAAAGCTTTAAAGATTTTACTCATCCTTATCAACTTCAAGCTGGTTTTACTTTGATGCCGGTTGGCAGACTAAAGCAAAAAACGATTAGATTTGCCGAAACCGGCAAGCCAGGTCTTTGAGCAAAAGTTTGAGATGGTGGGGTGGTTCTGAGTGGCACCCTTTCCTCGAGTGGGGTGCATCTGCACATTGCGATCGCTAACGAAAATGGTAAAACCATGGCTGGGCGCCTGAAAACGGGTTGTACTATCTATACAACCGCCAGAATGTGATTGGAGCAAGTGAAGTTGCGTCTGAGCGAGCCATTGATCAAGAAGCAAGGTTCAAGGAACTAAAACTCTTCCCCTGTCGACTTGAAGTCCAATATCATCATCCCTGGGTTGCGGGATGATAAAATCCTCGAACATAGCTCTAACCTGTGGAGAAGCCTTGAAGCTTTTTAGGTTGCAAGTGCTAGGTTGACTTCAATACACTACAGCTGGCAGCGGAGATTGCCGACATGCTCAAAAGCGCGGTTTGCTTAGGTGTCTCAGTTCTTTCGCTAGTAATTTGGGTCACGCTCATTGGCTTCCGGGGGCAGTTCTGGAGGGCTGACCAACGCCTGGACGAGAAACTAATTGATCTTGAAGAGTGGCCTTCCGTTACTGCTGTTGTACCAGCTCGCAATGAGGCAGATTTGCTACCGGTGAGCTTGCGATCGCTGCTGACCCAAGACTATCCCGGTATCTTTCAGGTGATCCTGGTAGATGACCAAAGTAGCGATGGCACAGCCGAGGTCGCTCGCCAAGTCGCTCAATCTCTGGATGCTAATTCCCGGCTGAAAATCTGCTCTAGCTCTCCTCTACCGATTGGATGGAGTGGCAAGCTATGGGCAGTAGAGCAAGGTATCCAACAATCTGAGTTACAAACTCCCCCACCCGACTATCTCCTGCTCACGGATGCGGATGTAGAGCATGACCCTGTCAATCTTCGTCAACTGGTTGCTAAAGCTCAACAAGAGAAATTAGATTTGGTTTCCCTTATGGTGTTGCTACGCTGCCAAAGCTTTTGGGAGCAACTCCTGATTCCGGCTTTCGTCTTTTTCTTTCAAAAGCTTTATCCTTTCCCCTGGGTCAACGACCCCAGTAAACCAATCGCAGCAGCAGCGGGCGGTTGTATCTTGCTGCGCTCCACAGCTTTGGCTGAAGCCGGGGGTATTCAGGTGATTCGTCAAGCGCTAATTGATGACTGCGCCTTAGCGCAAGCGATCAAGTCTAATCAAGGTCGAATCTGGTTAGGGCTGAGCGCTTCTACCCGTAGTTTACGTCCTTACCCCTCGCTAGAAACAATCTGGGAAATGGTTGCCCGCACAGCCTTTACCCAGTTGAACTATTCCCCTTTGTTATTAGGAGGAACGCTGATTGGGTTGTTCCTGATTTATGGCGTTCCTCCCCTAGCAGTAATTCTAGTAGGACTAGTGGGGTGGCCTGTGGCGCTAGCTGGACTTGCCGGTTGGATACTGATGGCTTGGGCTTACCTACCCACGCTGCGGCTCTATCGATGTTCACCCTGGTTGGCTTTTTGTCTACCCGCGATCGCCCTCCTCTATACCGCCATGACTTTAGACTCTGCCCTGCGACACTGGCGTGGCCAAGGAGGTGCTTGGAAAGGACGGGTTTATTCAGAACCCAGAATCTAAGTAGAAGGATCTAATTAAACTTAAAACGCTCGACCAGGTAGCTACCCCGTTGTCCTCTAGATTCAATGCTAGTGATAAGTGCCATTGCCAAATCATACTCATCCTCAAAAACTCGACTGGAAAGCTCACCTCGTTTGAGGTGCAGCCACTCATCCTCGATGCGGTTCATCTGAGGTGAATAGGGCGGTAGAAAGAATAGGTATAATCCTTGCTGCTGCCATTGGTCCCAATGGTGCTGTGTCAAGCGGCTTCTATGAGTCGAAGCATTGTCTTGGACAATGACAGTAAACTGTCCGGTCTGGGCCAAATGTTGAGCTGCCTTGGTGGCTTGCCACTCCATTAACTTCAGGTAGCGCTCGCTATTGAAGCTGCCGACAACCATACCGTATTCAAAGTGTTGTTGAGGCTGCCACAGTCCTAGAACGCTAATACGTCTGCCGCGTTTGCGGGGTTGACGGATTCGCTTTTGCTCTCCCCGCCGGCTGTAGCTATAGGTGAGGGAACTGGTGCGCGCAAAGCCACTCTCATCAAGATACTTCAGACAAACGACTCCAGAGGTTGCCCATAGTTTGAGCATCAGCCAATCAGCTCGTTTTGCTTGCTGGTACTCAATTGATTTCGGCTGGGGTGGGCTGTAACGGACTCGCTTCCAGACCCAGCCTTTTTTTTGAGAATCCGCTGCAATCGCCGGGAACCTAACTGCACCCCTCGCTCAGTAGCAAGTCTCTCGCATAATTGCGGACTAGTGTAGCTTCGCTCTTGTGCCAACCACTGTGCCACCGCTGCCATGTCTGCATCACACCAGCGCGGTTTGAGGCCCCGTCCAGGTGCTTCCCATAACCCACCTAGCCCTCGTGTTTGCCAACGTCGAATTGTCTCTCGTATCGTATGTGGCGATTGTTTCAGGTGTTTGGCAATTTTGGGGGCACTCCACCCACTAGCATTGAGGCGCAGAGCCAATGCTCGCAGTTTGGTGCGGCGAGGGACCCGATTAGCAAGACTCAGTTCGTGTAAGGTGTACTCTTCTTGAGGGGTTAAAGTAATTCTGGTGGCAGCAGGCATCTTTAGTCATGAGGAACAACACCTGCCCATATTATGGTTTTTTAAGTCCCTCTACTTAAAACAGGAGTTATCCATTGATAAAAGTTATGGAATAGTTTCAAGAGCAACCAAAAGCCAAACCAAGAGCCCAAATTGGCCGAGAAAAGATGCTAGATCATGGCTCCATTCAAGCAATGGCGTGCTGAGATTGTTGCAGGTAGACTGAGCGTGTTTTTCCGGGATGAGTGTCACTTGCGCTAGGGAGATGTCTGTGGTTATGTCTATGGCAAAAGCAACATTCGGATTGAAGTTCAATGACTTCAGTGTGAGAAAAGCAGAGTTGTTTCGGTGCGCTCGACTACAGCAGTGGCAAGTTCTTGGTTCAACCTATCCCACAAGAAACGCTCAACCACTGTTGCTTTTCTCGGCTACTTTTAGCAGCAACGTCCTGGTCAACCAGTAGTCGTGATTTGAGACACAGCTAGTTATCAAATAATTTAAGAAACTATTACAACAGGTAAATACATCACAAGGATAAATCAACTTGCAATTAGCTAGATTCGATTCGCACCTTACGCACCTGAACAGAACCCAGCCGAGGATATTTGGTTATGTGCCAAGCGGTTTGTTCGTCAGTTCTACCAGCTATGTAAACCATTTCCCGCAGTTAAAAAGTTGTTTGACACCCACCATCAAACCTTTAATTTTTCAAACCTGCTTGAGCACAAGTATCCTTCATAAAGCATCTGGGATTGCTACACAAGAGATTTTTAAATCGCAGCCTGTGATTGACAGATCATATTCATAACGAGTACGCTCAACAACGCATCAGCTTAAGCAAAGGATCTAAATTCATGTTGTCTAGCCGAGAAAGGCAGAGAGTTCCCAACGTTACATTCCGTACTCGTCAGAACAACCAGTGGGTGGACGTAACGACCGACCAACTATTTTCTGGTAAGACTGTAGTTGTCTTCTCCCTACCGGGTGCCTTTACGCCAACCTGTTCATCGACCCATCTGCCTGGCTACAACGATTTAGCGAAAGTGTTTAAGGACAATGGCGTGGATGAGATTATCTGTATCTCCGTCAATGATGCCTTTGTGATGAATGAATGGGCAAAATCTCAAGAAGCAGCAAATCTGACCCTGATTCCTGATGGTAACGGTGAATTCACTGACGGTATGGGAATGTTGGTGGATAAGGCAGACCTAGGCTTTGGCCACCGCTCTTGGCGTTACTCTATGTTGGTCAAGGATGGTGTGGTTGAAAAGATGTTTGTTGAGCCAGATGAACCAGGTGACCCCTTCAAGGTGTCGGATGCAGAGACGATGCTGAGCTATATCAATGCCGAAGCCGTGAAGCCCAAATCAGTCTCTTTGTTTACAAAGGTGGGTTGTCCGTTCTGTGCCCGTGCCAAGACAATGCTACAAGAGCATGGCCTGGACTATGAAGAAATTGTCTTAAATCAGAAAATCAGTAGTCGTGCTTTGCGGGCAGTTACAGGAGCAACAACTGTTCCCCAAGTGTTTATTGATGGTGAATTAATTGGGGACTCGGAAGCCCTTAGCGCTTACCTTGGTGCATAGGAGGTAAATCATACACCAGCTGCTACCAGCCACAGGGAAGGTACAATCTGCTGACACTAGGCCTGAGGTGTTTTGATGCCACTCAAATGGCAGCTTGCTAATCTGCTGGTGCTGATGCCGCTGTTGGGGTACAAGCACTAATTAACTTTTAGTATTTTCAAGGTGTCCTCAAGTAGATTTGAGTTTACTGAATCTCTGCCTCCCGGTTTAATCGTTTTAACTCAATTTAGGAAACCTTCTCTGTCTTTAGATGCTCGGTATGATCTATACGTAACCAAAAAGTGAAATGGTATAAAGAGGCTATCTCGTTGTAACCCTGTGAAATCTTCTGTGCCTGCCTGCCCGGTTCCACCTGAACAGCTACCAATTAACGAGTACCAGAGCCTAAGAGAGTCGTGGTTTTTCCGCTGGGCGACTCTCGGACTGCGCAGCTATCTAGTAGGTATTGCTTGGTTCTGGATTATCAGTCTGCTTTTAGCATCTCCGGTGGTAGCTGCTAGCTTTTCCCCGGCTGAATGTCCTTGGCAGTTTGCGCTGGCATCTGCTGCTGGATCTGGTTTGTTTCTCGCTTTGCCTTTACTTCGGCTGTATCTAGGCTGGGGTTACATCCGAAGTCGTCTGTCCAGTGAAACCGTTTTCTACGAAGAAACAGGTTGGTATGACGGTCAGCTCTGGATCAAACCACCAGAAGAACATGCTAAAGACCGGCTGGTTGTCACCTATCAAGTCCAGCCTATCCTTCAACGGCTGAAATGGACTTTTAGTTTTCTTGGCGTATTATTATTTGGAGGTTACATCCTGTGGAATCTTCTGTAGTCCACTAAGATTTTGACCTTTGCAGATTCCCCTACTTCTCAAATGATTTGAATTGCAAGTGTTTATCGGATAAATTGAAGGAGTTTAAAGTTTTACCCCATGACAATGGGCAAACGAACCCAGGCAGAGGTTCTGGAAATCAGATTACTGCGCGAAGGAATTGTCGAATCTATCCATCAGGCTCAAGCTGTAGTCTGCGATGATCGAGGTAGAGTTTTATCCGTTGCTGGAAATTCAGAAGCCGCTTTCTTTGTCCGCTCTGCCCTCAAGCCGTTTCAAGCTCTGGCCGTAACCACAACTGGAACGCCTGAACGCTACAACCTCAGCGATCGCGATTTAGCAGTTATCTGTGCCTCCCACCAAGGGACAACGGAACATGTGCGGCAAGTGTTTAATATCCTCTGGCGGTGTGACATTGATCCAACAGCACTTCAGTGCCCGATCCCGGAAGGAGGCCGCAGTCCCCTACAGAACAACTGCTCTGGTAAGCACGCCGGGATGCTCGCTGTCTGCCAGCAACAGGGTTGGCCGCTACAAACTTATCTGCGACGTAGTCATCCCATACAGCAATTGATTTTGAATAAGGTTGCAGAACTACTGCGGATGCCTGCTGAAGAGTTCATTAGTGTCCATGATGACTGCGGTGCCCCCACTTACTTCATGCAATTGGATCAGATGGCTTCACTTTATGCCCGCTTATGCTCAGGTAGCCACCTGGCAATGGAACGCATCGTTCGCTCCATGCTTCATCACCCGGTGATGGTGGGGGGTAAAGGCCACTTTGATACAGAGTTAATGCAATTGAGCCAGGGAGAGTTGGTGAGTAAAACTGGCGCAGAAGGTATTCAATGCATTGGCCGCCTGGGCGAGGGAATGGGTTTGGCCATTAAAGTCACTGATGGTGCAAAACGAGCGAAGTATGCCACGGCGATTCATCTGCTCAAGGAACTTGGTTGGATCACACCTGCGATCGCGGAAACCCTTTCCGAAACGTATATGACCCTAGGTAACTACAAGCGATTGGATGTAGTTGGCGAGTTATCGATGCTTTAGATTGCGCGTTCACTCCATTTCTCGCTATACTTGAAACAACGACGACGCGGGGTAGAGCAGTCTGGTAGCTCGTCGGGCTCATAACCCGAAGGTCCATGGTTCAAATCCATGCCCCGCCACCATATTGAATGAGTCCCGCAAGGTCAAAGCTTTGCGGGGCTTCGTTTTAGGGATTAAACTTAAACTTAGCTACTCACACCAGTTCATTTAATCTAATCTTCCTAAACAATTTAGGCTTGAACTTTATGGCAATTAAGCTGCAGCAACCAATCCTACTGGGGGCAATTGGTTTGACGTTCAGTGCTTGGCTGCTAGATCTGCTCACTCACTCGCTCTGGCACTCGTCAGGATCAGAAGTTGGCATTGTGGGTATAGGGGCAGCTGCGGTTGGTGCTAGCCTTTGGTTACGCCGCAAACCTACGCCTATAGAGATCCGGCCGGAAGCCTCAACGGAAGCGGTTAATCGCTTACTGGCTGAAACTCAGCAGATCATTGAACATCTAGAGGCATCAGGGGCTAGTCAAGCGGTACTGAGAGCTAAGATCGGCCAAATTGTCGAGGAAATGAGTCGCAAAGCTATTCGCATTGCCGTGATTGGCAGCAGTAGCGTCGGCAAAACCTCCCTGCTAAACGTGCTGGAGGCTCGGTTACCATCACAACGCAGCTATTCCTTTCAAGAGTTGCCCAGCTTATTTGCCCCTGATTCAGCCTTGGCACCGGAGCAGCTAGCGACAGAAGCAGATTTAGTCTTGTTTGCGGTCCAGGCTGATTTGACTGCGCCAGAACATCAAACGCTGAAGGAGTTAGTTGCTCGCCATAAACGGACTCTTATCGTCTTAACTAAGCTAGACCAGTATCTTCCCAGCCAACAGACTATCCTTCTCAAGCAATTGCAATTAAGGTCACAGGGCATCTTGGCTGCCACAGACGTTGTGGCGATCGCTGCTGCCCCCAGGCCTGTGAAAGTCCGCCAGCACCAGGCAGATGGTTTGATCCAGGAACAGATGGAGTATCCTCAGCCGCAGGTAGAATCCTTGAGTGCACGCTTAGAGCAGGTAGTGGCGCAAGAGGCAGAGCAGCTAATACTTCAAACGACTCTAGATCACGCGATCACCCTGAAAACCACCGCCCAAAGCGGCCTAAATGCCCTTCGTCGAGATCTTGCCTTGCCGATCGTTGAGCAGTACCAGTGGGTGGCAGCGGCAACAGCCTTTGCAAATCCATTACCGACTTTGGATCTGTTAGCGGCGGCAGCAATCACCGGCAAAATGGTTGTCGAGCTGGGAGCTGTGTACCAGCAAAAACTTTCCCTAGCACAAGCTCAAGCAGTTGCTAGTACCTTAGCTGGTTTCATGGTCAAACTGGGTCTGGTCGAATTCTCCACTCAAACTTTGGGCTCTTTGCTCAAGAGTCATTCAGTCACTTACGTTGCAGGGGGAGCTGTTCAGGGGGTTAGTGCGGCCTACCTGACTCGCTTAGCTGGACTGAGTTTAATTGAGCACTTTCAAGCCCTTAGTGCATCCAGTCCTGATGCAACGCCTCCATTGCTAGAGGGTTTGAGCCAAACCTTGCAGGCCGTTTTCCAGCAAAATCAGCGGTTGGCATTTCTGAAGTCCCTAATGAGCCAAGCTCTATCCCGCTTGCGTTTGACACCTATCCAAGTGCTAACCAGCCAGACACAGGAATTGAAATTGGAGGAGAATAAGGTTATCACTTGCGTTTCTGTTGATCACTTTGAATCAACCCCAATCCCCTCCATCTAAAGCTTCTGCTAAGCATCAACCGAAGCAGACTGCCACAGGTTTCAGCTCACAAGCAACTCAGCTTAAACAAGCCCGTGCCAGTTTGCGCCAGGTGCTTACTCGGCACTCGCTCTATCATACCCAGCTCCAGCCAGAGTTACAGGATGAGTTGAATCTGCTGACCGCCCTGCGAGACAAGCTAGACCAGGGTTTGGTACGAATTGCTGTTTTTGGCCTGGTAAGTCGGGGCAAGTCTGCTGTTTTAAACGCCTTACTAGGGCAAAAAGTTTTTCAAACTGGTCCTTTGCATGGGGTTACGCAATGGCCCCGCTCAGTGCGTTGGTCACACCCAATAGAGGTGGCAAATCCTGCTCATAAATCGACTCAATCCGGCAAGGTGCAAATTGAACTAATTGATACACCTGGTCTAGATGAGGTGGGTGGGCAAGCTCGCGCCCAAATGGCTAGGGAAGTCACTCAGCAGGCAGATTTAATCTTATTTGTAATTGCTGGGGACCTGACGCGGACTGAGTACACAGCATTATGCGAATTGCGTGAAGCTCAAAAGCCCCTCCTCCTAGTCTTTAATAAGATGGATCTGTACCCAGATCGCGATCGCCAGGCCATCTATGAGAAAATTCGGGACCAACATTTACGGGAATTAATCTCGCCACGCGAAATTGTAATGACTGCTGCCGAACCTGCCCCTCTCCAGGTGAGGGTTGAATGGCCTAACGGGAAAATAAGTTACGAATGGGAAGCTCCTAAACCCCAGGTTGAGGAACTAAAACAACAGCTACTAGCACTACTGAATCGGGAAGGTCAATCACTTTTAGCCCTGAACGCTTTGTTTCAAGCTAAAGAGGCTGAAGCCGCGATCGCAGCCAAGGTACTTAAACTGAGAGAGACGGAAGCTGAAGCGTTAATCTGGCGTTTCACGCGTTATAAAGCTATAGCCGTTGCCCTAAATCCAATTGGTTTACTAGATGTACTAGGGGGGACAATCATAGATTTAGCTTTGATTCGAGCCTTAGCAAAGCTATATGGTTTTCCCATTACTCATTATGAGGCCAGCAAACTTTGGAAAACTATCCTTTTCAGCTCCGGGGGACTACTTCTAGGCGAACTCGGTAGCAGCCTAGTTACAGGCATTACAAAAAGCACCACAGCCTTAGCAGAGGGCCTGGGCGGAGCCTCAGCTTATCTAGGGATAGCAGCTACCCAGGCAGGAATTGCTGGTTATGGCAGTTACATTGTTGGTCAAGCCACGCAGAACTACTTATTAAATGGATGCACTTGGGGTGACGCCGGCCCTAGTACACTCATTGATACCATTATCAATAGCTTGGATTCTGACACGATTCTCTACAAAATCCAGAAGAGCCTTAAGACCAAGCCTTAGCCATAATAAAAATTCGTACGCTAAAAGCTTCAATAAATTGAAGCTTGACGGAAAAGGCCCCCCGCCTTTATCCTTATTGTGTTTTAAATAAAGTTGAGATCAGCTAATTGCGATGATTAGGCAGACCGTCGGGTTACCAAACCCCAGATAAAGATTAAGATGATCGCCCCAATGATTGCAAAAATAATACCTTGGATGGAGAATCCAGTTGCCGCAGCCCCAAGCAATGTTCTGCCAAGCCAGCCGCCAACCAACGCACCCAAAATACCAAGAACAATTGTTGCTAAAATGCCGCCGCCCTGGTGACCTGGATAAATTGCTTTAGCAATAGCACCTGCAATCAAACCTAGGACGACCCAGGCAATTACATCTACAAGCATGACCTTTTACTCCTTAATTATCTAATGATTTTGTAGTCATTAGTTTTGTTTATTATTATTAATTATCTAAGCTGAGCAAAAATGACGCCTCTATCAAAGGAAATAATTCCTAAATAGAGGTATTGAACGATTCAGTTTTTCTATTTGTTTGGCGGTGAAATTACAGCTACTATTGCTTGTCTATTCTTTGTTAAAAGTGGTGTATTAAAAGATTTAGAACAAGAATGCTACGGGTAAAACCCTAGTTGCGGAAGTCCTAAAGTTTCTTCTCGCTCCATCATTAAATTAAGACATTGCACTGCTTGGCCTGACTGACCTTTGAGTAGATTATCAATGGCAGAAATAACGATTACCCGACCTGTGCGCTCATCAACTTCAATCCCGATATAACAAAGGTTGGTTCCACAAGCCCATTTTGTCTGCGGATAAATACCGCTGGGTAAAACCTTGACCCAAGGAGAGGCACGGTAAAAAGCACTAAATATTGTTAGTAAATCCTCTCGTATTAGCCCTGGGTCTCGCATGGAAGCATAAACGGTTGTCAAAATACCCCTTGTCATTGGGACAAGGTGCGGAGTGAATTGCACTAAGAGTTCGTGTCCCGTCAGGTCGCTACAAATCTGCTCAATTTCAGGAGTATGCCGGTGGCGACCCACATTGTAAGCGCCTAAGGAATTGCCTGCTTCTGCAAGCAAAAGAGGGACTTTAGCTTGGCGTCCCCCTCCAGAAGTACCAGATTTGGCATCAATGATCGCACTCTCTGGAACAATCAACCCTTGCTTTAGAAGTGGTGCCAAGGCTAGCAGGCTGGCAGTGGGATAGCATCCTGGACAGCCAACCAATCGAGCTCTAGCAATCCGCTCCCGGAAAAGTTCTGGTAAACCATACACAGCGGTAGCGGCGATCGCTTGGTCATGGCGCTCTCCCCCATACCAAGTTTTATACGTTTCCAGATCAGCGAACCGGTAATCAGCAGACAAGTCAATCACCTTGCAGCCCCGTTCTAACAAAGTTGGGACCATCTGCGCCGCTAAACCGTTGGGCAGAGACAGAAAGACTACTTGGCAACGCTCTGCAATGACGTCTAAGTTAACCGGCTCTATCGTCCAGGGAACCCGGTGGGCAAGGTGAGGATATAGCTCTGCGAAAGGCCGATCAGCACTGCTCTCGCCACCCAGATAAACTACCTCGACTCCTGGATGTTCTATGAGTAGTCGTACTAGCTGCACTCCACCATAACCAGATGCTCCTACAATCCCGATGGGTAAACGGTCTTGCTGACCCATATGCTTTAGTCCTTTTTGATGGATGAAGTGCGAATAGATTTGACTTTTGCTGCATTGTAGTATCAAAGCCCGAATTCAGTGGTAAAAATTAATTGATTTTAGGCAATCTCAACGCAGCCGCCTGGCTTCACTAGTGAAAGAGGGACGAGCAACAACTAACCCTCTGAGATAAGAAATTGAAATGTTGAATCTCACGAACAATGCTGGCGAGAGTACAGGGAGTCACTGTCAAAGCTTTAGTTCTGGAGGGTTTCTAGTTAGAGATCATCAATTGAATTCAACTGTCAGGAGATCAGGGTGGCCTTAGTCTGGCATGGCGGGATGTCGCGAACAATTGGAATAGCAGGTGATTTGCGCAAGTTCACGAGTAGAGAGGGGGCAAACGGGCTAAAATCAAATTAACTAATTGTTAAAAAACTTTACGGTGTTATGCTCTTGAACTTCTCAGGAACCTTGGGCAAGACCTTCCAGTTTGATGCTATTGCTGAAGCCCTAGCAGATTTAAAGGCAGGGCGGGCTGTTGTTGTAGTTGATGACGAAGGCCGGGAAAACGAAGGTGACTTAATCTGCGCGGCGCAGTTTGCCACCCCAAACATGATCAATTTCATGGCAGTTTATGCTCGTGGTCTGATTTGTCTGGCCATGAGTGGCGATCGCTTAGACGAACTCGAATTGCCCCTGATGGTAAGCAACAACACCGATAGTAATCAGACTGCTTTCACAGTCAGCATTGACGCATCGCCTCATCTGGGTGTGAAGACGGGAATATCCGCTGAAGACCGAGCACGGACAATTCAAGTAGCAATCAATCCGGTTAGTAAACCAAGCGATTTGCGGCGGCCCGGCCATATATTCCCTCTACGGGCCAAGGAGGGCGGGGTGCTAAAACGGGCAGGTCATACGGAAGCGGCCATTGATTTGGCTAAACTGGCAGGCTTATATCCTGCTGGCGTGATTTGTGAAATTCAGAACCCGAATGGTTCAATGGCCCGTTTACCAGAGTTGATTGAGTATGCCCAAACTCACCAACTAAAAATTATTAGCATTGCGGATTTGATCAGCTATCGCCTGCAGCACGAGCGATTTGTTCACCGCGAAACCGTAGCTAATCTGCCTTCGGAATTTGGTCAGTTTCAAATTTATGGCTACCGCAACCAACTCGATCACTCAGAACACGTTGCGATTGTCAAAGGTGATCCAGCTCAGTTCACAGACAGTCCTGTCATGGTGCGTATGCACTCAGAGTGTCTTACCGGAGATGCCTTGGGGTCTTTGCGCTGTGATTGCCGGATGCAACTGCAAGCAGCGCTGAAGATGATTGAGAATGCTGGGCAGGGTGTGGTGGTCTACTTAAAGCAGGAAGGAAGAGGTATTGGCTTAGTTAATAAATTAAAAGCATACACATTGCAGGACATGGGTCTGGATACGGTTGAGGCGAACAACCAGTTAGGATTTCCGGCCGATTTACGCAACTACGGTATGGGGGCCCAAATCCTCAACGACTTAGGTATCCAAAAGATTCGTCTGATCACTAATAATCCTCGCAAAATTGCTGGGTTGAAGGGCTATGGCTTAGAGGTTGTGGACCGCGTACCCTTGCTGATCGAGGCTAACCCTTATAACTGTGACTACCTGGCGACCAAGGCAGAGAAACTGGGGCATATGATGTTGCAGACCTATCTACTCAGCGTGGCAGTTCACTGGCAAGATGAACCCCAGGCAGTCACCGAGCGTTACGAGCGGCTAGAAAAACTGCGGCATTTGGTGGCAGCCCACGACTTGCTGTTACAAGAAGAAGCGCGACCCGTAGCGATCGCCTTATTTAGCAGCCCATCCTTGATCTTTCACCTGGGTTTAGACCAGAACCTGATTGGTATACCCAACTGGTATCAGCATTCGGGACACCCTTATCTCAGTGTGATCGCGCAGATTTTAGATCACTTGGCCAGCTTTCCTTACATAGACCGGCTAGAATTTCTTGTTGCATCTGGCTCTGACCCGCTGGCTAATCTTCAAGTTGGCATTGATCGCCAAACCTTTTCTCTAAACGAACTCCCTTCTTACACCTGCAAGCATTTAGAAACACAGAAAATCTACAGCTTTGTTGCTGAACCAGAGCTAACTTGATTCAGATCTATTTTTGTTGGCCAGAGGGAGCTTTGACACTTAGCGTTCATTTGGAAATGCAATGCCCGAAAAGGCGAGCACCCTATTTTTTCAATCAAGAATGGGCGAGCACCGTCTATTAAATTCCAATCTTGTGTGCCCAGCACCACGCTTAGGACTTCATTCCCAGTGATGGGTAATGCCCTGGCAGAATGGGAGTAAGTTAAAGCAAACAACTTTTGAGTAACACCTAGCGGTGTTGGTATATGCATAGAGCGATCGCCTTGGTACAACTTGGTTATCAGCAGCAATGGTAGGGGCAAGCTATCTCGCACTACTATGAGACAGGGCCAATGAAGCGCAATAATTGAGACAAGTTTGGAACAAAGATTACAGTGCTAAAACAACCCGTTCAGGTGATTGGTGGCGGACTGGCAGGAACCGAAGCAGCTTGGCAGGTTGCCCAGGCGGGTGTGCCGGTAATTTTGCACGAAATGCGGCCTCAGCGCCGTAGTCCGGCCCATCACTCTGAACATTTAGCTGAACTCGTCTGTAGTAACTCCTTTGGAGCTCAGTCGAGCGATCGCGCCGCCGGTCTGTTGCATGCAGAACTGCGCAAGTTGAACTCTATTGTGATTCAAAAGGCAGATGAACACGCTGTTCCGGCGGGCGGTGCTTTAGCGGTAGATCGAGGCTATTTTAGCCAAGACTTAACTAAAACCTTGGCAAGCCATCCCCTCATTGAGCTGTGCCGAGGAGAAGTCCAGCAAATTCCTAACGAGGGGGTTGTTGTCCTGGCCACTGGACCGCTGACTAGTCCAGATTTAGCAGCGGAACTACGTCAATTTAGTGGGTTAGAATACCTCAGCTTTTTTGATGCCGCTAGTCCAATTGTCGTTGGGGAGTCGATCAACCGGGAGATCGCTTTTTTGGCCTCGCGCTATGACCGGGGGGAAGCAGCCTACCTTAACTGTCCGATGAACCGCGACCAGTACTTGCAGTTCTGGCAATCCCTCATTCAGGCAGAACAAGCGGAATTGAAAGACTTTGAACAAGATACTGCCAAATTCTTCGAGGGCTGTCTGCCGATTGAGGAAATGGCGCGGCGCGGTGAAGATACGCTGCGCTATGGTCCTCTCAAACCCGTGGGACTATTTGATGCCCGTCATGGCGATTTCCGTGCTCCTGAAAATCAAGCCAAGCGTCCCTATGCAGTGGTGCAACTGCGCCAGGAAGATAAAGCTGGAAAACTTTGGAACCTAGTTGGGTTTCAGACAAACTTACGCTGGGGGGAGCAGAAACGCGTTTTTCAACTGATTCCTGGCCTAGAGGAAGCGGAATTTGTCCGGATGGGAGTGATGCACCGCAATACGTTTTTGAATGCACCGCAGTTACTCCATTCGACCTTGCAATTTAAGCAGTGTCCAACGCGGTTGGCTGCAGGTCAACTGGTTGGCACTGAGGGATATACCGCTGCCGCCGCCGGAGGTTGGTTGGCGGGTACCAACGCTGCACGAGTGGTACTAGGACTTGAACCCCTGATTCTACCTCCAACAACCATGATCGGAGCACTAGTTGATTTCATTAGTTCTGCCTCGCCCAAGCACTTTCAGCCGATGCCACCTAACTTTGGCATTCTCCCAGATTTACCTCAGCGGATTCGCAATAAGCAGGAACGCTACGCCGCTTACCGAGATCGCGCCCTGGCAGACCTTATACAGTGGCAGCAACTTTTCCGAAGTTCTGTAGCTATCGCCAGTTAGGTGACGGACAATAGCTGATTCTCTATCAGAAAAATTCTCGTTACTGGAATAGTCTTTTCCTCTTACCATTGGGGCTTTGATGCCAAAAGTCTTTCTGCTTTATCAGCCGCTAAGGGTCGCGAGAAAAAGTATCCCTGCCCATATCCACATTTCAACTGTCTAAGCTGGGCGAGCTGCTCTGCCGTTTCTACGCCTTCAGCAATCACAGCCATCCTCAGTTTTTGACCTAGTGTGATGATTGTCTCAGCAATCTCTAAATTTCCTTCCTTAGTACCTATCTTGCTAACAAAGGAGGGATCGATTTTCAACTCATCAATTGCAAAACTGTGCAGACGAGCTAATGATGAATAGCCAGTACCAAAGTCATCCACAGACAACTGAACACCTAATGCTTTCAGGTGTGAGAGCCTGGCAGTTGCAGACTCTTTGTTTTCCATAATCACGGTTTCTGTAAGCTCTAGCTTCAGACTACAGGTATCTAGCTTTGTTTCCTGGAGAACGTGATCGAGATCTTTAACCAAATCAACTCGCCTAAACTGGGAACTACAAAGATTGACACTGATGGTTAAAAGCTGGGGCAGGCTCGCAGCGCTCTCTGCAGTGGGGTTCTCCGTAGGCGGAAACGTCTCGTGCCAGTGATGAGTTTGGCGACAGGCCTCTCGAATCAACCACTGATCGATCGCAATACTCAACCCAGTTTCTATGGCTACAGGCAAGAACTCTTGCGGATAGAGGAGGCCACGGTTCGGGTGCTGCCAGCGCACCAGTGCCTCAAAACCTGTGATCCTACCTGTTCCTAGCGAGACAATTGGTTGGTAGTGAACGCAAAACTCTTGGCGCTCAATAGCTTGCCGCACATCAGTTTCCATCTGCAAGCGTGCTACTGCCTGAGCATGCATGTCTGTGCTAAAAATCTCATAGCGTGCCTTACCTAAAGCTTTGGCATGATACATCGCTAGGTCAGCTTTTTGCAGCAACTCTTCAGGTTGGTCACACTCTACCGAACTCAAGATAATCCCAATACTGGCTGTAGTGACCAGTTGTTGCCCATTTAGGTGATAAGGCAACGCCAGAGCCTTTTGGATTCGCTCAACAACCTGAAGAGCATTACTGGCAACTTGGACATCTTCAAGCAGGACTGTGAACTCATCTCCCCCCAGCCGAGCTGCTGTATCTGTAGGGCGAAGGCATGCTACTAACCTAGCCGCTACAGCAATCAGCAACTCGTCTCCTAGCGCATGGCCAAGACTGTCATTGATTACCTTGAAGCGATCCAAATCTAAAAAAAGCACAGCAAATAGATAATTCTTGTGCTGTTTGCTGTGGTTAAGCGCTCTGCTCAAGCGCTCCATAAACAACACTCGGTTTGCTAAGCCTGTCAGCGCGTCATGATAGGCATTATGCACAAGCTTTTCTTCCACCTGCTTACGCTTACTGACGTCGCGTAGTAGCCAGCGCAAGGTGATTGCAACTGGTTTTCCTGAGGCAGGCAAATTATCGCTCGTTGCAATCACCATCAAACTAACGTAAAGAGACTGGTCTTCCTGGGAACAACCTCTCGGGGCGTAGGGTTTCAGGCGAACTTCCCACTCTTGCACCCGGCCAGAATCACCACGGGATCTTCCTAAGCTAAATTTCTGAGGGGTGGGACTGAGATTATTCTGATGCAGTTGATTGAGTTTATTCCAAAAAACCTGGCGATCTGATTCAGCAATAAAGAGGACTAGGCATTTATCAATTAGGTAGGCGGGAGGGGTGTTGAGCATGCGGCCGGCAGCACGGTTGGCTTCCTGGATCACTCCTGCTGTGTTAGTAACTAGGTAGCCGTCGGGTGCAAGGTCGAAAAGGTCCTGGTAGTGTTGACGTTCGGCTTCCAAAGCATCGCGAATAGTGGTCAGCTCTTCATTTTGCTGAATTAGCTCCTCTTCAGCTACATACAATTCTTCCAAAGCATTCTGAAGTTGCTCGAAAGCTTCCCCCAGCAATTCTGATTGTGGTAAAGACAGTTTGGTAGTCTGCTGCTCTAGTAGCGACACACATTTGCTTAGATAGTTTATCTTGTGGTCAAGCTTGCTCTCGCCCACTCGTTTCTCCCCGCGACTGTAACTTGCTAATACTATGCCACCCAAAGTCACAAGAAAGTGGTGAGATACTCAAAAATGTCAGGAATTAAAGAGGGTAGAACTTGGAATACTTCCAATCCCGTCGATGATGGGGTCATCAAGGTGTTTTCTGGCCATTATTTGAATTCGGTACCACTCTAAAAGAAGTGATTTTCCAAGGATTAATCTTGCCGCCGCTTGCCTCAGTAGACACAGGCCGCTCTAGCAAATCTACAGGTTGATCGATGACCAAGTTCAGATCACCTTGCAGGTTTAACTGGGCAGCTTTACCGCAGCACTCGTAGCAACGCAGAATCCATGCTTGAGGATTTGCCTCTGCCTGCTTCAGTGCCATTAAAACAAGATTACTGGCCTGTAGGTCTAGAAATTGACCTACAGGTGGGAGGCCAGATTGAGCACCAGAGGAAGGACTAAGCAGAACTTGTAAGGGTTGATTTAGTTCATACCCTTTCTGGGTGGTCTGAGCTGCTTGCCAGCCACCTGCATGGGGATAAAGGGCGTAGGTAAATTCATGCCAGCCGCGATCAGCGTTAGGGTCTGGCCAGTTGGGGCTTCGCAGTAACGTCAAACGAAGCTGATCGGGTTGGGCATCATAACCATACTTACAATCATTCAATAGGCTTACCCCATATCCATCCGCAACACTACTTAGATCTGCCCACTGGAGGGCGGGAACTTCCCATTTTGCCTGTTTGTAAGGCTCTCCAGGGCTAGGATTGGGTAGCGTTGGGCGCTGGATGGTCCCGCAGGGAATCTCGTAGGTCGCGTAGCTAGATTGGATAGCAAGAGGAAAAGCGGCTTTGACCAGAACTTGGCGCTCCTGCCAGTCCACAACCGTTTCGATTTTTAACACAGCACCGGCCTCTAAAACGTAGTCTTGGCAGAACTGCGATTGGCCAAACTGGCGCACTATCCGGACTCGGTTTTCTAATCGGCCCCAAGAGAGCCACTGAATCGTTTGTAGTTGCGCAGCCGCGAGGGGGTGACTGGCATACTCTGGGTCAATATTCCAGGCATCCCAGTACTGCCCTCTATCCTGAAAAAATTGCAGAACGTTGCCAGGACTGTTGAGGACTTGTCGCTGGGAAGTTTTATCAAAAACACTGGATAAGTTCCCGGTTTGAGGGTCTACTTCCACTCGTAGGTGATCGTTTTCTAAAACAAACTGCTGGGGTGGGGGAGATACAGCTAATGGTGCTGGTGCTGGAGTCAGCCAGAAGACGCGGTAACCCACAGAGGAAATATTAGAGGCTAGAAATAGCAGAGCTGAGTGATCTAATTCCTGTTGGGATGAAACTAAGTTACCTTCTAGATCATGAACTTCCCACTGCTGGCTGGAATGTAGCTTTTGAGGTAGTTCCAGCCTAATAACCCCGGAGCGTTGCCAGTTGAGGGAATTAAATACCACAATTGGCTGGCTATCCGGGTGAGGTGCTGAAGGCAGGGCAATCTCGGCGGCGATCGCGCGCTTTGCTTCCGCTAAAATCCGCATCCCTACCTCCTGGGCGGCAACCCAATCGCGATTGGCATCCACAAAGACTTCTGGGATAGCAGAACCAGGCAGAATATCGTGAAACTGGTTAAATAAAACTTGCTTCCAAGCCCCTTCAATCTCCGCTTTCGGGTAAGCTGCACCCGTAAGTAGCGATCGCACAGAAGCGAACAGTTCTGCCTGGTACAACAGTTGTTCACAGCGACGATTCCATCGCTTCTGGTCGGCGTGGGTGGTATAGCAGCCTCGGTGAAACTCCAAATACAGTTCATCGGCCCAAACCGGAACGTCCTGTTGGCAACGAGCCTTGAGGTTTTGCAGAAAGCACTCAGCCGTACTGGGCTCTAAGCGAGGGAATAAGGGGGACTGTTGCCACCGCTGGGCAACTTCTAACATATCGCGGCTGGGGCCGCCGCCGTGATCACCCACACCCATTAGCCAGAGGGTATCTTTTACCCCCGTTTGAGCTTCCCAGGACTGCGCGTAGGTTGCCATTTTCACGGGCTCAATTGCTTCCCCAATCAGGCCAGACATCACACTAAAAATTTGTGACCCATCCGGTGATTGCCACCAGAACACTTCGTAGGGAAACTGAGTCGTGTCGTTCCAGCGCAGCTTTTGGGTGACAAAGTACTCTACTCCCCCTTGCTTTAAGACCTGCGGTAATTGCCAGCAAAAGCCAAAAGTGTCGGGTAACCAGGCGATCGTACTCACGGCTCCAAATTTCGCCTGCAAATACAGCTGCCCGTACATCACCTGTCGCACCAGAGCTTCACCACTAATTAAGTTCAGTTCCGGCTCAATCCATAGACCTGCCACAATTTCCCAGCGGCCCGCCGCCACTTGTTGTTGGATAGCTGCAAACAACTGCGGTCGATGCTGTTCTACCCAGGCATAGAGGGCTGGAGTGGAGTGGCAAAAAATTAAATCTGGAAACTCTTGCTGGAGATTTAGAACCGATTGAAAGGTGCGATCGGCAACCTCCCAGGTTTCACTCACTGGCCACAGCCAAGCTAGGTCAAGGTGGGCATGGCCCAGCAGGAAAATACGCCGTTGTTTTATCCAGGAACTCAGTGGTTGCAGGTGCTCACGCAGCACTAAGAGTACTCGCTCAAATTCCGGTGAATTCTGGACTGCTGACCAATCAATCAGCGTCACTGCCGCAGCCAAATACCCTAACTTCTGAGGTGCAAACTTTTGCAAGTAGCCCTGCAACACAGCCAACTCATCGGCAACAAAGCCCGGATCAGGCTTGGCTGGATCATCCGACTCGAACAATAAATCTGAATGCACTAGCGCTCCAGCGTCGTGCCCCGGACTGATTAGCTTCAACCGGACAGTGAATATTTCTCCAGGGGATGCCTGGGAACTCAGCAGAATCCGGGTGGCACAGTCAAACAGATCACCTTCTTGTACTAGTTGATCATTGACAAAGATCTGGGCTTGCGCTGCCCACCAGCGCAGGGATAGACGTACCCTTTTCCCAGCTAGAGGATAACCCTTTAGCGTATTAGGAATCGTAAATTGCTGCTCTAGCCAAAGTTGTTGGCCAGCCTCCCAAGCAATATGCCCACGGGCGTTCAACTCAACAGCAGCCCAGCTAACAGCACCGGGGGATATAGTACGACAGTGCTGCCAAGCTGATTGAACATTTACCCGGGTCAGTTGCCGTAACTGCTCAATTGCTGCGACGATTTTGTGTACTTGCAGAGATTGATTATCCCCGCCTGAAGCAGACACTTCAATGAAATCAAATTCTGTTAGATCAGCCGTTAATTCATCACTCATGTTTAGTTAAAATCAGGGCTATTAGCTTCAGCATGGGTCGTCTTTTGGAACTGTACAATAAGCTATTCGGCTTTATGCGTATTGCTATCTGAAATCCCTGCACTTGGATCAGTTTATGGCTTCTTCCTCCGGTCGTTATCAAAGCAGATTGTTTAACGGGTTTTCGGCAACCTTAAACCACCTGACGAAACTCAAGCTCTATCTGCGGCGGGTCAAAATAGGAGCAACTTGGGGCGCTCAAACCCTGGCTTATCTAGCCTATGGTTTAATTCAGACGCTTAACCCTACACAGCAGTCTCGGCGCCTAGCAGCAGGGACAGATAGCACCATTGCTGGCAATAAGCTTCTGGCTTCTGCTGAGGAACCTTTCCAGCAGGCGATTTTGGCTGTCAAAGAACTGTATTATCCTAGCCAGGTAGATGAGCCAGCTAATCTTCTTAAGAGCTACGGCAGCACAAGTCTGGGTAGTGTTGCAATCCAGGGAGTTGCAACTGAACTAGCAACGCGTCATCTGGTAATAATTACAACTGACCATGAACCTTTAGACCTTTTGACACCCAAGCAGCAAAAGCAAATCCACCGCCAGATCTTTTGGGCAATTTTCAACTACCGCTGCTCTACTCGTTTTACTCAGGTGACGCGATCGCTAGGCTGGTTCAAGCCATCCTCAGCTTTGATTTCCCAACAAGACTTTACTGGAATCGTTCGTCAGCGGTCGATCGTTCAAAGAATCCAAGCTTTGTTCTGGCGATCAACGGGGCCAGAGCCGGTAGTGATCAAGACTGAGGTCCGTTCCATTCCGGCATTCATCCGAGCCGCAATGACCTACTTTAGTCGTCATCCCCGGAAATTACTGCCACATATATCCTTCAAACAATTGAATAGAAGGAATAGCCCACTTTCCCTTAACTCTGCCTTTAAGTGGCAACGGCACCCTAAGGTCCAGCTTGCTGAAGGAGTTAGTCCAGAACCTTGGTTAACTTCGGCAGATTTGTTTGGTCCTGATCCTGTAACGTTGACAAGCGCTGGAGGAGGGATACCTACTGCCAATGCAGCGGAAGGTCAACAAGCTACGGACGTCCGGACACTGCCACCAAAGCCCTATTCTGTCACCAATGGTGGTTGGCTCGACATTGATACGGAAGCAACCACGATGGGATATGTCAAACATCCTTTAGAGCAGGTACTGGACTGGCTTGATCGGGCTGTGACTTGGTTTGAAGAATCCCTAGCTAAACTTTGGCTAGCTCTACATCCCTATATCTCAGCCCTAGGGCAGCGAATTCAGCAATACCGGCAGCGTTAGTTTTGCCAAACTAGTCAGAACTGTTTGGAACATTCTGCTTGCCGAATGCCTTAGAGCCTCTTGAAACCTGGTATTTCAACTTTAGCGATCGCCAGCAAGCAAACCTCAAGCAAAAACAGGTCAACATTTGGATATGATAGGAAAACTACGTCATTTCAGTGATTTGTAGGCTTCCTAAAGCTCTGGAGAGATCAGCTATGCTAACCCTCAAGATTGTTGTCAATATTGTTGTTTTATTCTTCGTTGCCATCTTCTTTTTTGGTTTCCTATCCAACGATCCTTCCCGCAATCCGAAGCGTCGGGATTTCGAATAATCGACGATTGATTAGCTTGCGTCTGAAGGTGTTAGCGGCGAGGTGTCTGGGCTGCGTGTCAGTTGTCTCCTAAATATGCCCTACTCGCTACCCCCATCCCAGCCAGCCCCCGCTGCCCAGCGATCCTTATCACCCGAAGAGAACTCTACTCCTGCTTTGCCGTTTTTAACAGGCACAGCTAAGTTCAGTCCGCAGGAGCTTGAGCAGTTGGCGGTGCAGGTGAGATCGGCATCTTCAGTGATTCAATCTTCTAGCACTGCTGCTCTCCTTGGCCCTCCTCTTGAAATTGTGCCTCAATGGCAGCAGCTAGCTCACCCTACAACAAGTGTGGGGACTACAGGTGTCAGTTCTAGCAATCCTCCAATTACGCCCCTAGTGCCAAGGGTAGCTGATTTCAGCTCGCCTCGTGCCCCGATATCTCAGAGGGAGCAAGGTCAAGATGTTACCCAGAGCGAACAAGCTCAACTTAGGCAAAACGACAGCATGGAGGCACCGGTTGCCTTAGATGCTAAAGGCGATCGCTTACGTCGTGTACATCAAGCACTAACGAGTTTAGGCAACAGCTTGATTGCCTCCGGCCTTGACCACCTGCGCTTAGCATCTCACCCGCCTCTAGCTCCCCAGCCTTCTAGTAATTCAAAACCTCAGCCACCCCAGTTAACAGCAAAGTTGCTAAAGTCTGTTGCCCAGACTCCTGCAGCACCGACCAACGCTCCAGAAGATGCCGTAGAAGAACCGATTGAATTAAATGCTGATCGCCAGGAGTTTAACGAGCAGCAACAAACCTTTACAGCGGCTGGTAACGTTATCATGCGGTTCCGAGGCGCGGTTTTACAAACCAATCAACTTCGGGTCAACTTACGGAGCCGGGTTGCGGTTGCTGAAGGCAATATTAGCCTGACTCGAGGCCAGCAAATCCTGCAGGGGGAGCGGCTGGAGTACAGCTTTGCTGAAAACCGCGGCAGTTTTCAAGGCGCTAGAGGCACGATCAATATTCCTACAGCAGCACGAGATATTTCCCCCAACCTACCAACGGATGTCAGTGCTGGTAGTGAATCCTTTGCAGAGCGGACTCAGAGGCAAACTCTACAAGTCCAAGTAACTGATGCCGTCCAGAAACTGCGCTTTGAGGCAGACCGAATTGAGTTTAATGCTGGCGGATGGCAGGCACAGAATATTCGAATCACCAACGACCCATTTTCGCCACCAGAGCTGGAAGTGCGAGCTGATAAGGCTGCACTGGTTCAAGTTTCACCCCAAGAAGATAAAGTAACTACCTCCCGGCCACGAATGGTGCTTGATGATGGTCTGTCACTCCCTATTCTCAAGTCACAGGTCGCGATTGATCGTCAAGGACGAGATCCGCTGAAGTCAGCTTTGCCCCGGATTGGCTTTGATCTCAATGAGCGGGGGGGGCTTTTTATTGGCCGCAACTTTGAATTTGGACTAGCAGAACAGACAAGCCTAAGCGTAGCTCCTCAATTCCTGCTAGGACGAGCTTTTGATGCAGGGAATTTCAATATTGTTGACCCAGACCTTTACGGATTGAGTCTCAGGCTGAGGAGTGTTCTAGGCCCAGGGCAATTACTAACCGGTTTTGCAAGGTTGAACAGCCTTGAGCCTAGCCAGCTGGCAGATAACTCGCGGGCCAGATTAACCCTGCGCCAGCCGGTGGGGGCGCATACCCTAACCTTAGAGTCCGCTTACCGCGATCGCGTATTTAATGGCTCTTTAGGGGAGCAAACCATTCAAAGCAGTTTAGGGGCCATACTGGCATCCCCAGTCATCCCTTTGGGTCAGACTGGCCTGAACTTGAGCTATCAAGTTGGTACCCAGTATTTCACCGCCAACACCGATCCCTTAGGCATAAGCAATACAGACAGCCTAGGTCGTTTGCAAGCAAGCGCCGCTTTGAGCCGTGGCTTTAATCTCTGGCAAGGGCAGGCCCTACCGGCAACTGCCACTGGTGGGTTGAAGTATACTCCCGCTCCGGTAGTACCCCACTTGCAACTTCTGGCCGGGGTAACCGGTGTGCTCAACGCCTACACGAATGGTGATAGCCAGCAGACCCTAACCGGAACCGTTGGGGTGCAGGGGCAGATTGGTCACTTCTCGCGCCGCTTCTTAGATTACACAGGCTTTAATATTAGCTATTCCCAAGTTGGCTTGAGCGGTCTCTCACCGTTTCTGTTTGATCGGGTCAGCGATCGCAAGGTGCTATCAGTGGGAGTTCTCCAACAAGTTTATGGACCAGTTCGGGTTGGGGTGCAAGCAGCACTAAACTTGGATACTGGGAAAGCATTCGATACAGACTACATTCTGGACTACAGTAGACGCACTTATGGCTTCACCCTCCGCTATAGCCCTTCCCGGGAAATAGCCTCGTTCAACTTTCGTCTCAGCGGCTTTAATTGGACAGGTGATGCCGAACCTTTTGATGCTGAAATCCGCTCAGTCAGGAACGGGGTGCAACGTATAAATGAATAAGCTTTTGATGGTATAGACTCAACTGAGTCAGTAAAATAGACTTACAGCAGTTTTCAGTCATGTATCACGATTTAATTCAACCAAACTGTTGTAGAAACAGCATGTCTGCCTTGCCTTAACAGTAAGCAAGATTGTTCTATTCCACCTGGCAGCAGGTAGCCAACCCTGATCAACTGTCCATAACCAGAGTCGTCTATGACAGATACAGCTAAAGATGATATCGCTACATCCGCCATTGACCTATTAACTCACTACGGTTTTGAGCACGCAGGACTACAACAAGTTCAGCAGCTAGTCGAGCACTGGCTGACAATCTATCCGATGCAGTGGCTGAGGTTAGCATTGATTGAAGCCCTTTATCAGGGCCGCTACAAAGTCGTCTCTGTGGGCCAGCTTTTAGCGTCCTGGGAGCGGCGTGGTCAGCCGCTCTACCATTTCAACCATGAATTTGAGCGCCTTGTATGCAATCGGTTTCCGCAGAAACTGTCAACTCAAAGCAAAGCAACTGGTTCAACTGCAGTGGCAAGAAACCATACACGGTCGGCTGCCAAAAGATATCAAAGTACTACTGCGCCTATAGAGCGAAAAGTTTTGCCCACTCCTCCCCAGAGCAGTAGCCTTAGGTTACCCACTAACCCCTCACCACAGCAAGAAGTTCCATCAATAGCTATCCAGGACAGCCAGACCTCTCCAGGAGTTCTGCCCATACCAGTTCCTGAAAGTTTTCTTGCCGATATTAGCAATCGGCCAGACTTCATACACTTAACTTCAATAGGCAGACAAGAAACACAACCCCAGCCAAATACAGCTGATAACCATCCGGTAGACTGGCCAGAAATGGAAAAGTACCAGATTCACCAGTTTGTGCCTGTTTCTGAATCTTCAGGATTTTGCGCCAAGTTGAGCGCGATCGCCTTGGCTGAACGAACCCGAACCACAACTGGCTCGAAGGTATAAGCCTTTATGAAGATTGGGCAGTAGCTGTTGTGTCCGCTGCCGGTTTGGTAACGCCCATCCGAATTTCAGAGCAGAATGAGGCCATACTGAAGCCACCAAATCGCTTTAGGATACTTGTTCGCAGTCGCAGGTTGGGGCTGGCAAACCACAAGCGCTCCTCAGAGTACATCGTTTCGTACTCCGTGATCAGCGTTAGCGCCTGATCCGCTCCCATGATGTAACGACCAGCAACAGGAGCCTTTTCTGCATATCCCATTTCCCGGATTAGCTTTCCCTCATTGGGCTTATCAGGATCAGCAACTGGTACCAAAACGGTGGAACCGGTATGTTTACCTTCATCCCATTCCATGGTGCCATCCCAGGTCACGCGGGCACCTCCCAATGCGGAAGCAGGGTCAATGTTGTACTGTTCACAAAGTTGAACGACCGCAGGATCGTCTTTGGCAAGGGAGTCGATCTGGAGATCTGACTTGCCTCCTTCCGTTTGCTTAAACGCCAAGTGGTGACTAGTACGTTGCGAAAACCACTTACCAGCACTAAGCTGGAAAAACTCCATAATGTCCATGAATATCGTTATCCTGGGGCAACCTTCCTCTAGATTCTAAGGCATATCCCTACCGGTAATAAGCGTGGGCGGGCTAAGGAGAAGTATGATGTTTTTGCGATCTGACTGGCTCAGATGAAGCTCGTTTTGCCTGTTCCAACCCAGTTGGTGCAACAGTACCATCTAGTAGGAAGTGCTCTTGTAGTATTTGCTTATAGATCGCTTCGTATTCATCTACCATCCGGACGACACTAAAATTTTGCAGCACATGCTCTCGACAGACCCGCCGATCAAGCTCTAGCGCAGCTGGGATTAAAGAGGCCATTTCGGCAACGGTCTGACAGACAAAACCGGTTTGACGATCGGCAATAACTTCTGGTACCGAACCAAGCCTTATCCCAATCACAGGGGTGCCGGTCGCCATTGATTCAATCATCACTAAGCCAAAGGGCTCACTCCAGGTAATCGGAAACAAGGTTACTGCCGCATTACTTAAGAGCGCCACTTTTGTAGCATGGTCCGTTTCACCTAAGTATTGAATTTGCTTGCCATCAATCTGGGGCGCAATCTCGCTCTCAAAGAATTTACGGTTTAAGGCATCTACCTTGCCTGCCATTTTCAGAGGCCAGCCAATCTGCTTGGCGATCGTGATCGCGTGTTGCGGGCCCTTCTCTGGAGATAAGCGGCCCAGAAAAGCCAAGTAGGGTGGGGTCTGAGGTTGGGCCTGAAACGGGTAATCGTCTAGGTTAATCCCGTTATAGACTGTGCGAATAAAATTCAAGTTAAGCGGGTTGGCCTCTGGCCCACCTAGCCGTTGAGCGTTACTAATGCTGATATAAGACTGGTGCCGGTAGTAATTAAACAGGTCACGGCTGTCTGGCCTTGAATAGTGGAGGGTATGGACTGTCGGCGTTTTAACTAGCTTTGTAAAGGGCAAAGCCATGTAGCCAGTATGGGAATGAATAATGTCAAACTCGGCTGCTTGCTCATAGACTTGGCTTAGTTGCAGTAGCTCATAGGCATCAAATTGGGGGATAGTTGGGTCAGAGCGGAGCGCACGTGGATAAACTGACTTTAACTGAGCAATAGTATGAGAATCGCCGGAAGCGAAAAGTGTAACCTCATGGCCGCGCCGAACTAGCTCATCGGTTAGGAGACTGACCACCAACTCGATTCCCCCATAGGTTAGGGGAGGAACTCGCTCCTCAAGGGGGGAAACTTGGGCAATACGCATAGGTTTTTTGCTCGAGAATATGACAACCTCTCTTGCCCAACCTTGAAGCCACTACCTCAACAACAAGAGTAGATTTCGATAGCTAATCCAAAATTTGTAGCTTGCAATACTACTCTTACTATTCTAGAAGATGATGTTCATCATTCTAGAGATCTACCATTAAAGGGCCGGGCATATCCGAGAAGAACGCTAAAACCCAAGTAGCCGTGACCGACTTATCTCGCTTTCAACCGGACATAGATGTTAGTTCTAAAAACTATAGCCACCAGCTGCAACACTTAATGCAAGCGGTCGGAATAGCTAGCTTTAGCGCGCTGTGCCGCCAAGCGGATGTTTCGCGCTGGCAGGTCACTCGTCTGCGTCTAGGCCAGCTTCAGCGGATGCGGGTGGAGCAGTTATTGAAGCTGGCAAAAGTGCTCCAAGTTTCATTGCCTGATTTAATAGCGACGTTTACCAGCCTTGAAACACCATCCCCCGTAAAAAGCACAAGCGAACCACAGTCTCCGGAACTCCAAACCTTGAGACAGGAGTACCAACGCCTAGACAAACAACTACTCCAGCAACGACAGGCTCTCTGGCAAGAATTTCAGCAAGCAACGTTACAAACCCTAGAATCTTTTCTACTGCAATGGCCCACGGCTGCCTATGCTGCTCAAAACAATCCCCAAGTGCCAGCTGTGAGAATGCTGCCACTCCTAAAGCCTGTTGAGCAATTACTGCAAGCCTGGGAGATTGAAACCATTGGTCCTGTCGGTGGAACAGTTCCCTATGACCCCCAAATTCACCAGCTCATGGAGGGGAACACGCATCCAGGTAATCCGGTCAAAATCCGCTATGTTGGCTACTACCAAGCTCAGAAGCTACTTTACCGGGCAAAAGTGAGTCCAGTTGCTAGTACTCAGTAGGATTGCCATAACTTGGATTCAGGATAAGGAGAGAAGTGTGCAGGAACCTGTTGATATTTTGATCCTCTCTAATGGCCCCGGAGAGGTAACTACTTGGGTGCGCCCCGTTGTAGGTGCGTTGCGCCACGAGTTGGGAAACCGCGAACAGGTAAGGATCTCAGTCATTTTGTCTCCTTGCGCGAATGCCAGTGGTCAAGAGGCAGCAATCGCCCATAGCTTTCCAGAAGTAGACCGGGTGCAGGCAGCGGAGCATTTTTTTTCGTTTTTACTCTGGGGTAAGACAGCAGCGAGTTGGCAGTGGCATAAACGCGGGGTAGTGCTGTTTTTAGGGGGCGATCAGTTCTTCAGTCTAGCGATCGCGAAACGCCTAGGGTACCGCACTGTTGTCTACGCGGAGCGGGAAGCACGGTGGTGGCGGTGGATTGATCAATTTGGCATAACCCAACCCTGCCAGCAACCAATACCAGCGAAATACACTCACAAATTGCAGGTTATCGGTGACTTGATGGTGGAAGCAGCAGCGACACCTGCAGATGCATCAGCAGCGATCGTCCAAGTTCTTAACCTGCAACCTCATACAGAACTGATTGGACTGCTGCCAGGCTCAAAACCTGCCAAGCTGGCGCAAGGGGTACCCTTGTGGTTAGCGATTGCAGAGCACATTCATATTGCTAGACCCGAAACCCAATTTGTGATTCCGGTAGCACCGACGCTGGATGTAGCTGTCCTGAGCCAATTCGCCGATCCTACCTCCAACCCGGTAGTACGGCAGGTGGGGGGTGCAACAGCTCAATTAATCACTTCTGAGGAGCAAGCTTACCTACAAACCGAGAATGGGTTGCGGGTAGACCTATGGACTGGCTTTCCCGCCCATTCCTTGCTCAGCGCCTGTACTTTGTGCTTGACAACCGTGGGAGCCAATACAGCCGAGTTGGGTGCTCTCGCCGTGCCTATGCTGGTACTACTGCCTACTCAGCAATTAGATGCGATGCGTGCCTGGGATGGTCTTCCCGGTTTACTAGCCAACTTACCACTCGTTGGTACTGGCATTGCCAAGGGAATTAACAGGTTTATGCTCAAACGCTTAGGCCTACTGGCTTGGCCAAATATTTGGGCTGGTAGAGAAGTCGTGCCGGAACTCGTGGGTCATCTCCAGCCTCAAACAGTAGCAGCAATGGTTATAGATTTACTTGACCATCCAGCGAAGTTAAACCAAATACGCGATAACCTTCGCAGCGTCCGAGGGGAGCCGGGAGCCGCCCAAAAACTTGCTCACCTCGTCAAAACCCAACTAAACACCTAGAGCAGCAATCAACCCTTGCGGGAGGCTTCCCCATCTCGGCGACCCAGTTCATAAACGCCACAACCAATAGAAGAAATTATACCCAGGCTGATCGCCCAGCTTTGGCCTAGACCAAGCAGCAGAGCGTAGTAGCTCAAACCACCGAAAATGATAAATGGCACAATACTCACAAGTGATGCCCAGAATTCGTTGCCCTGGAACCAGCGACTAAGCTGCTCTGTCATCCGCTGGTTAGTGCGGAACAAGCCTAAATAAAAGGCGAGCGCCCATAAACCTGTTCCGCCAATCACCAGAGGTTCAATATTTAACAGTGACAATTCACCATTCATAGAATTATCGATCTACATCTAAGGCTCCGCTGCTCATGACAGCAGAGATTATCAAGTTTAAGTAAGTAAAAATTACTACACCGAGCTTTTAACAAATTTTAATTGAAATAATGCAGCTCGTTGTAAAGCAGTTTACCTATTATTCATAAGTCGCTAGGCTTACTTGCATCCAATGTGGAACCAGTCGTTGAACCTACTTTAATAGCGATCGCCGTAGCAAACAGACATAAAACTTAAAACCAAAGGGGTTAGGAGAGCGGCAAGGCCGTAGTAGGCTGGATGCATTGGCTAGTTAATAGCAGGGGTAATATTCATGGTTCAACGTGGTTCTAAGGTAAGAATTCTCCGCCCAGAGTCTTATTGGTTTCTGGATTATGGCGTTGTTTCTTCGATAGATAAAAGTGGAATTAGATACCCGGTTGTTGTCCGATTTGACAAGGTGAACTACTCCGGTCTCACTACCAACAACTTTGCCGTCAATGAATTGCAAGAAGTTGCACCACCGCAGGCTAAAGAAGCAAAACAAGAATCAAAGAAAATAAGTGCCGAAGATAGGAAGAACACCCCGGAAGATAGTTCCAAACGGATGACGGGCAGTGGTGCTCCAACCAAAAAGGCTGATGCCGGTGGTAAGGTTTCTAAGGATCCAGCTGGGACGACTGCCAAGGGAGCCGCTGGTGCAACTACAGATACCGGGGGTGATGCAACAGAGGCCCAGGGCGGACGTGGTAGTGATGTGGTAGTAGGAGATGCGAACCAAGGTACTGAAGGACGCTAAGTTCTAGCCCAGTTAGTTAAAATGCTGTGCCAGAACTGCCTGAAGTAGAAACTGTACGCCGGGGACTGGATGAAGCCACCTCAGGTCAAATCATTATGGGTGGGGATGTACTGCTAGTTCGTACCATTGCCCACCCTGTTTCCATAGGTGATTTTCTGCTCGGCATTAAATCAGCCTTAATTGTCCGCTGGCACCGTCGTGGTAAATATCTGCTGGCACAGCTTGCCAGACCCAGCCAAAGTCAATCTGCTACAACTGATGCGGGCTGGCTGGGAGTCCACTTGCGGATGACAGGTCAGCTATTGTGGCTGAATGTGGCTGAACCGCTGTCAAAACACACCCGCGTCCGCTTGTTTTTCAACCAAGACCAGGAATTACGGTTTGTTGATCAGCGAACCTTTGGCCAGATGTGGTGGGTTCCGCCAGGAGAAACTTTAGAGCAGATAATCTCCGGGCTACAGCGACTTGGACCTGAACCATTTGGCGAAGGGTTCACAGTTGAGTATCTGGCTCAACGGCTTCGTACTCGTCGTGGCCCCATTAAAAGTGCCCTACTTGATCAGGCTCTAGTAGCAGGAGTGGGAAATATTTATGCCGACGAAGCGCTATTTATGGGTGGCATCCATCCTGAAACAGTTTGTGCGGCGCTCAGTCTAGACAAAGTTGAGTTATTGCGCTCAGCAGTAGTTCGGGTATTGGAGACCAGCATCGAGCGAGGCGGAACAACCTTTAGTAACTTCCTGAGTGTCCAGGGAATTAATGGTAACTACAGTGGTGTTGCTTGGGTCTATAATCGTCGCGGTCAGCCCTGCCGTATTTGTAGCACACCGATCCAAAGACTGCGGTTAGCAGGCCGTTCCAGCCATTTTTGCCCACAATGCCAGCCCTACCTGATTGGCAATGGAGTCGGATAGAAGTTATCCAGCCTTAACCCTATAGAATACAAGGGGAAACAAAGTCGTCCACGGCACAAAACTATGGCTGTTAAAAAGGGAGATCTAGTGCGGGTAAACCGCGAAAAGTTAGACAACAGTGTAGAAGCAATGGCAAGTGATCGCCGCTGGCCGCCTTATCTATTTGAAGGTAAAGGCGAGATTGTTGAGCTGCGGGGTGACTACGCCCAAGTCAAGTTTTCACGGGTTCCCACACCAAATGTCTGGCTGCGGGTGGACCAACTAGAAGTCGCCAAGGAAGTAGCAAAGTAAGTTACTGCAAACGCTGATAGCAATCAATAGGGGTTACCTTAAAGTTGCAGGTCATGAGTACCGCTGCGATCGGATCTAGAACGACAACTACAGCTTGTGACTCTGGGGCGTAGTCATCAACTTTGTCGCGAGTTAAGGGTGATAACAAAGAGTTGGCCCAGGGCAATCTACTCCCCGAGTTCGCTTTAATTTGGTGCCTGGCTGTGTAAGTGAAATCAACCTGGCGCTCAGCTATCAATTCTGTAAGTTGCCGCCCTGCGGTTGTGCCAATTAAAGTGATGACACCACGACCGTGCAGCCTATAAGCTTTGTAGCTGTGAAAGGCTAAGAAGTACTGGTTAGCCTGCACTACATCCCGGTATCTTGTTGGGATATCTCCAATGACAGCAGCTTCAGGACTAGGGAGCTCCCTGAGGAGCATTACATCTTGAGAACGAGCTTTTTCTCGCAACCCTTGGGGAGTCATAAAACCAGTCATGTACTGCCTCAATCAAGCTTCTCAATATCTGCTGAAATAGTTTAGAGCGTCCGAGCTCTTCCCTAACAGTTCTACAGCAGTCTAGGCTTAGAAAGCTGAACTATTCGCCGCGCAAGCTTTGCTGGTGGGCTCAAGTTAGCTAGCAACCTCTTCATCTGAGACAAAGCTCAACAAGTCACCAGGTTGGCACTGTAAAGCTTTACACAGCTTGTTGAGGGTAACGTATTCCAATCGAGATGGCATTGTGCGTGTTGTCTTGAGTTTGGAAATGGTTACGGCATGAAACCCGGTGAGTTTGATCAAATCCTTATTGTTCAAGTTTCGCTCAGCCATCATCACGGCCAGCCGCCATTGAATAGCCATCAGTTTTCTATAGCTTTTTATAGAGGTTTTCTAAGACTATACGATATTAAACGCAGCATATAAAATATGCTACTTCAAAATAGGCAGTTTTTAACTGTAACTACTAAAATAGATATATATGTTTTATGAGTAGTAGCTCCAAAAAAGTCACCATTCTTACCCGTTTCCCTCAGAGGTAACTGGCTCATCATGGCTTACGACCCAACTCCAGAACTAGGGCACCACGACATACCTGTTGACAAGATCAGCTCTACCCACGATGACTTTGCTATAGATTCCCATGGGAGGTCGCCTCTAACCTTGGACGAACTCAATCCCCAGCCTTCTAATATTCGATACATTAACGCGATCTCAGATTCACAAAAAGTTCATCGTTGGATGGTCACGATGGTCAATCGTCAGACCGGTGCAGAGGAGCTACTGGATATTGTGTGTGCGGGTGGCGGCTTCAAAGATATGGCCCAGGAGGTGCGCCGTCACTTCAACTACGATTGGGAGATCTTCGAGTGGTTTGATCCTGAAGTGCCTTTTTAGACTGAGGAAACTTCTCCCGCACCGCTAACTTGGGGATTTTTCAATCAAGCCACCCCCTAAGAGTAAATCCTCGTCATACCAAACCGCTGCCTGTCCAGGCGTGATGCAAAGTTGTGGTTGCTCAAATACTAGTTTTACTCGCGAACCGCTGTGGCCATCGCTCGAAAGTGGGATTACGGTAACAGGCACGGGTTGAGCGCGGTAGCGAACCTGAACTTTCGCCTGAATTGGCGTTACGGGTTCAGTAATGGAAACCCAGTTGACGTGACGGATCGTGCATTCAGTTTGCTGAGCACTGTCACGATCACCCACAATCACCCGATTACGTCCGGCATCTAAACCAACGACATAAAGTGGTTGAGCCGCCGCAATGCCTAACCCCTTACGTTGACCAATCGTATAGTGATGCACACCATCGTGGTGTCCCAAGACATTGCCTTGCCCATCCACAATCTCACCTTTATGGGCATGAATGTATTTGTCCAAAAAGCTCCGCATTGAACCATGGGTTTCAATTAAACACAAATCCTGGCTCTCCGGCTTGTGTGCTGTATTCAATTGCAATTGTGCAGCAATCCGGCGGGTTTCAGTTTTGGTTTGCTCTCCCAAAGGGAAGAGAGAGCCGGCTAAATGCTCCTGAGACAAATTGTAGAGAAAATAGGACTGATCCTTGGTCTGGTCTACGGCCCGTCGCAATTGATAACGGCCTGACTGCGGATCGTCAGCAATCCGGGCATAGTGACCTGTCGCAATCTTGCCACTGCCTAGATTCGTGCGGGCGTATTCCAGCATCGGGCCAAACTTTACCGCCCGGTTGCATTCAGAACAAGGGAGGGGAGTAATTCCAGCTTCGTAGCCCGCTACCAAATAATCAACAATGTTGGCTTGAAATACATCCCGGCTATCAACAACATGGTGGGGAATTCCCAATTGGTCACAAAGCTGGGCAGCGTCAATCATGCCATCGGAACAGCACTGGCCTTTACCCTTCATTAACCAAAGGGTAAGACCAACCACTTCGTAGCCTTGATTATGTAAGGTGGCCGCTGCGACTGAACTATCAACGCCACCGGATAAACCCACCACAATCTTATTCATGTTCAATGCCAGCAAACGGATACCTATACACCTCTCCACTGGCTGAATGGGGTTGTTGTATCCGCCGCATGGATGAGGTTCTTCCTTAGGCTAGCACTCACAGCCGGGGAGAGTGGTGTGGAACCCTCCACAACAAAAGCGTAAGTTACTAGTGGACTTATTCCCAGTAGTTATGGTTGTTGAGTTTAGTTCCCATCGCGGTCAGTATCCCCTGGCAGCATCGTCCGCTCAACTTTTGCTCAAGCATCAGGGGAGACATGCTTAGCTTTTTCCCACGCTAAACCTTCTCCAGCGCTCTGTTTTTTGTAGTCGCTTCTTAGTGCCGGTGGTTTGCAAGAATCTAAGACGTGCTGGATCTATAGGTAGCTTTTTGGCGGTAAGATCAGAAGTTTGCAGCCAACAACACTTGCGCCCAAGGAGAAGCCACCATGGCCCGGATGTACTATGATGCTGATGCGAATCTAGACTTATTGGCAGGAAAGACGATCGCCATCATTGGTTATGGCTCGCAGGGTCATGCCCATGCCCTCAACCTCAAAGACAGTGGCTTGGATGTTGTGGTTGGTTTGTACGCAGGCAGCAAGTCAGCCCAAAAAGCTGAGGCTGCCGGACTGTCGGTGCACAGTGTGGCGGAGGCGGCACAAGCCGCAGATTTGATCATGATTCTGCTGCCTGATGAAGTGCAAAAGACAGTTTATCAAACCGATATTCAGCCCTACCTCACAGAGGGTAAAGTTCTGGCTTTTGCCCACGGGTTCAATATTCACTTTGCTCAGGTTGTGCCGCCGGACAATGTAGATGTGGTAATGATTGCGCCTAAAGGTCCAGGCCATCTGGTCCGGCGCACCTACGAACAGGGCCAAGGAGTTCCTTGTTTGTTTGCCGTGTACCAGGATGCTTCAGGCCAAGCCCGCGATAGGGCGATGGCTTACGCCAAAGGCATCGGCGGCACTAGGGGCGGTATTCTGGAGACTTCCTTCCGTGAAGAAACTGAAACCGATCTTTTTGGGGAACAAGCAGTACTGTGTGGGGGCTTGAGCGCCTTGATCAAAGCTGGCTTTGAAACCTTAGTGACTGCTGGTTACCAACCGGAACTTGCCTACTTTGAATGCCTCCACGAAGTTAAGCTAATTGTGGATCTGATTGTGGAAGGGGGCCTTGCCAATATGCGTGATAGTATCTCCAACACAGCGGAGTATGGTGACTATACCCGTGGTCCCCGGATCATTACGGATGAGACGCGCGCTGAAATGCGCAAGATCCTCAGCGAAATTCAGACGGGACAGTTTGCCCGGGAATTTGTTCTAGAAAATATGTCTGGTAAAGCCGGGTTCACCGCTATGCGCCGTCGGGAAGCCGAGCATCCGGTTGAAGAAGTGGGCCAGGATCTGCGGGCTATGTTTAGCTGGTTGAAAAAAGCTTAGTTCGTCCTAATCGGGAGTCCTCCAGCCAAGTCAACCTGTGGTGATACGGCTCAACATAAGGTGAGGACTTCCACACCGTCCTCTGTTACTGCGACGGTATGCTCAAATTGAGCGGAGAGCTTACGGTCCTTAGTCACTGCCGTCCACTTATCTTTCAAGACCTGGACTTCCCAGGTGCCCTCGTTTATCATGGGTTCAATCGTGAAGACCATACCTGGCCTCAAGCGCATTCCTGTATCGCGCTTGCCGTAGTGGGGCACCTGTGGTGCCGTATGAAAAATGCGCCCAACGCCGTGACCGACAAAGTCGCGGACTACAGAAAACCCTTCGCCCTCCGCGTATTCTTGAATTGCTGCCCCAATATCACCTATTCGCGCGCCCGGTTTAACTTCAGCAATTGCCCGGGTTAAACATTCTTCTGTAACTTCAACCAGTTTTTTTGCCCGCGCAGAGGGATGGCCAACGTAGAAGGTCTTGGAGGTATCACCATAGTAGCCATCCACGATTGGCGTCACATCAATATTGATGATATCCCCTTCCTTAAGCACCTGTTTGGCATTAGGAATACCGTGGCAAACGACCTCATTGACGCTGGTGCAGATCGATTTAGGAAAACCGTGGTAACCCAACGGCGCACTTTTAGCACCGTGAGCCTGGGTCCACTGCTCTGCCTGGTCATTGAGCTCGAGGGTACTCACCCCTGGCTTAACAAGCTCTGCCAATCGCTGAAGAAGGTTGGCAGCAAAGCGACCTGCCTCACGCATCTTAGCCAGTTCCCTCGTGGATAAAAGCACAAGCGTTTCGCGTTCCATATACTGATCAATTCCCTGCCCGTCAACGGTGGGGTAAATAACTGCCTGCAACTTTCAGCATAATCCAAGACATCACCTGGTATCAGCGGCGGCAGCTTACTTCACGTCTTCACCCTCCAAGCGTCGCTGGAGACGTTTCAAGGTTTGATAGATTTCTGGTAGCTGTTTATAGATAGTGACAGCTCTCATCCAAGACCTGTGAGCGATCGCTGGCATCCCGGTCACTACTGCTCCGGGCTCAACATCGCTGATCACTCCAGATTGGGCACCAACCGTCACGCGATCGCCAACCGTCACCCCGTTACTGATGCCTACCTGCCCGGCTAAAATTACATGATTTCCTAGCTTCACGCCCCCAGCCAAACCAACTTGAGCAGCTATTGCACAGTGGCGGCCCACCTGGCAACCATGGCCAATTTGGACCAGATTATCAATTTTGGTACCTTGGGCAATCCGTGTTTCCCCAACCGCTGGCCGGTCTACCGTCGTATTGCAGCCTATCTCTACCCCGTCTTCTAGCACTGTGTACCCGGACTGTTGCATCTTCACCCAGCCTTCGCGAGTCGGAACAAAGCCAAACCCCTCAGCCCCAATCGCAGCACCGCTATGAATCACACAATCAGCTCCAATCTGAGCACGCTCATGAATTACACAGTTAGCGTGCAGAATAGTGCGATCGCCAATCTGGGCACCAGCGTAAATCACCACATTTGGGTGAATACAAACGCCATCTCCCAGCTTCACCTCGGCTTGAATGGTGACGTGGGGACCGATAAAAACCTGCTGGCCGACCGTAGCAGCGGGATCAATCACCGCCGTCGGGTGAATCGCAGGTTGCGGTTGCCAAGGCTGGTAGAACAGGGCGACTGCTTGGGCAAACAGTAACCGTGGCTGAGCCGTTTCAATCCAAACTATCCCTCGGGATTCTGCTATAGCTTGCAAATCCGGCTCTGGAGGTAGGATTAAAGCGCTAGCTTGTGTCTGAGCGATCACTTTACCAAACCGACCCTCGGCAAAACTCAACGTTCCAGGCAGTGCCGTATCTAAAGGTGCAACTCCGGCAATTTCAGGATCAACTCCAGCGTCAATTATTTTCGATATTTTCAGGGGGTTGGTGGTAGTTGCACCCAGTTTCTGAACGACCTGACTAAACTTCATCGCATCGAATACCGATTAGAGGACATTCATCTCTTCAATTAGCCACTGACTGTTTTGACGCACCAGGGTGTACCTAACCCGGTAGCTATCGGTATAGGAGGAATCTGTCTGTTGGCGGCCTCGCTCAAAATAGTTAGCGGTTTCATTAACCGTTACTTCTGCGCTAACTTGATTGGGATTAATCGGTTTAATGGCATTTACATTCACCTGGTTCAGCTTGTATTGCCAGTACCAGCTGCCTGCTTTGGCTGATTGAGCACGCCCACTCCACTCTTTAAGCGCTGGCCCTGTTAAAACCTTTGCTAATAGCTCGCTGGCATGTTGAGGACCAAGGGCTGCAGCCTTTGTTGCCTGCCAAGACTGGATCAACTGCCTGATATCCTCTTGGCTTAAGGTTGCTCCTAGCTTGGCAGTACTAGCACTAACGGCTGGAGTAGCCAGCGCATTGACAGTCGGAATAGGCAACGGCGGCCGATCAAGATCCAGTAAAGGTTGTTCGAGGGGTTCAGCCACCGTTGCTAGTGGGCGCGGTTCTCGGCGGATGAATAGAGCAGTAGCAACGGCCCCAAGGGCCAACAACCCGCATAAAATCAGCCCCAGTTGCCACCACCGTTGCTGCATTGAGTGACCGGGGCGAGATCGCCGAGCTGGCCGACGAACTTTAGCTCGGTTGGCGACTTTACCTTTTAGTGCCGCATTTCGAGGTTCCGGTAGGGTCGTTACTGCTCCAGAGGGATTTAAGCTAGCAATTCTGCCTGAGCTGGCACTGACCATCGCTGAATTATCAACAACTTGTGTCGCGACAGGCTGAGGTGCTCTAGTTTCGTTACCTGTAGCAGTTTGCCGTGACGTTGTGACTAGCCTTGCTTCCGTAGGGACAGTAGAAGTAGAGGCTAGCGCTACCTGCGGTATTTCTAAAGACTGTTGAAGCGCCGGTTGGGCCGAGATCGTACTAGTTTCTGTTGTTAGTTCATCTAAGTAAACCTGTACTTGCTGATCGGCAAAGTAGGATCTTAGATCAACTTTTTCGGTTACTAAATCCCGGAAGTAGGGAAAAACTTCATCCTGCAACCACCGCTCTACATAAAGATACAGACCCGGAATTAAGTCAGGAGAATCAACGGAATACTCTCGGATAAAGGCCAAGGACTCGTACTCATGACTCAGCTCCAGGCTTTGACTTGCTGCTGTCGTTTGCCCCAAAAGGAGCGAGCAAGCTGCCTGCTCTAGATATACCTCCTGATGAGCACTCAAGCGCAATAGCATTGCCTTAGCGCGGCGGATCAAGGCTGGTTGTTTTTGCACATAGCCTTGGGCAACTAGGGCATACACAGCTAGGTAGGTTGCAACTGCGGAAGGACGGCGAGCTTCATTTTCAAAAAGTTCTTGTTGCTCAGTGACTGTGAGGTAGCTCCGTAACTGCTGCATAAATTGCAGAAAGTCATTGATACTCAGACCAGATTGATCATTTCCTGCTCCATCAATTCCCCTGCGTTCGTTCAACATATCTTGTAGCAGCGAGAAACCTTGATGCCTTTGAGCTGGGTAATCTTCAGGTAGAGCTAGTAGTTCTAAAATTCGGTAAGGACGCAATTTATATAGATCAGCCCGAATTTCGGTTTGAATATCAGAGAACAACCCCTCCCGCAAAAGGAGTTCAAGCCCGGCTTGTAAAGACTGAGCTGCCTTTTCGTAGTGATTTTGCCGCCATTGCTCTCGACCTAGCTCTAGCTCTGCTAGGGCAACAGTCAGCACAATATCCGCTTCTGACAAAACACTGCCCAAGCGATGCTGCTTGAGATCTAAGATGCCGCTTCTTAGATAAGGAGTCCCCAACTTTAATACCAGTTCGTACTCACCCAGTTCCTGAAGTAGCAGTAAGGCACCGCCTAATTGGTGCTCGGCAATCTCAATGCTGCCCAGCTGCTGGTCACGGATAGCGCTGGATAATCGGGTGGCGTCACTACCAGCATCTTGCTGGTCCTGGGTTTGAGGGGCAGCGGCTGCAGTTGCGGCATCGTAGGCTTGGCGTTGCTCAGAGTTAGAGAGTACGGTGTAGGCTGCTTCTAGCAGTTGTTTACGCGCCACGATCGCCACCTCTGAATAAGGGTGCCGGGGCAGTTGCTGAGCGCGATCCCGATAAGACTGCTGCAACTGCTCAGCGGTGGCTTGAGTTGGAACACCGAGAATCCGGTAGTAATCGAGGGGAATTTGCACAATCCACGTCCCCGCTATAGGAGTGCTAAAGGTTTTTACAGTGTGACGATTGAACCAGCAAGGGTGCCAATATAATAACCTGCTGCTGAAAAGCGTACAGTCCTAACCAGAGAAAAATGCTGAACCCCCTACATCTTCATCTATAATCCCTAATTCCTACCCTAAGTAGCTTGGCATTTGGATGCTACCCTCGCCAGTACAGGTAATTTAATTTAAGTGTCTGCTTACCATAGGTTAAAGTGCAAGTGATATGTTTTATGATCGAACAGCACAAGCCCTGTGGACGGTTGAAAGTAGTACTAGCGCGATCGCCAAAATCGGATTGGGGTAGCTACTAACTGTGAGAATATGTAGGATGGTTTTACTAATCAAGAGCGATTGTTTTCCTTGATACCCTATGCTGCCACAAGCACAGGCTATCTTTGCAAGCAGTTTGAAGCATGATACCAGGGCACTATAGATTACATGGTCCAAGAAAGAATCTTACCTACCTTCCAAGCTGACTCCTCAACCATTACTCGCCAGGAGGGCTTGCAACTCTACAAGGACATGGTCTTAGGACGCTTGTTTGAGGATAAGTGCGCCGAAATGTACTATCGGGGCAAAATGTTCGGTTTTGTCCACCTCTATAACGGTCAAGAGGCTGTCTCTACAGGTGTGATCAAGGCCATGCGTCCTGGTGAAGACTTTGTTTGTAGTACTTACCGTGACCACGTCCACGCCCTGAGTAGCGGTGTACCGGCGCGGGAAGTAATGGCGGAACTATTTGGTAAGTCAACCGGTTGTAGTAAGGGCCGGGGCGGCTCTATGCACCTGTTTTCCGCAGAGCATAACTTACTGGGGGGCTTCGCCTTTGTGGCAGAGGGAATCCCGATTGCTACGGGTGCAGCCTTTCAAACAAAGTACCGCCGCGAAGTCTTAGGCGATCAGACAGCTGACCAGGTAACAGCCTGCTTTATTGGGGATGGGGCTACCAATAATGGCCAATTCTTTGAGTGCCTAAATATGGCTGTCCTTTGGAAGTTGCCCATCCTCTTTGTGGTGGAAAATAACAAGTGGGCAATTGGGATGGCTCATCAACGGGCTACCTCTCAACCAGAAATTTACCGTAAGGCAAGTGTTTTTGGAATGCCCGGGTTTGAAGTTGATGGCATGGATGTCTTGGCAGTACGGACTGTAGCCCAACAAGCAGTTGCCCGTGCCCGAGCTGGTGAGGGCCCAACCTTAATTGAAGCTCTTACCTATCGCTTCCGAGGACACTCTCTAGCTGATCCCGACGAGTTGCGCTCCAAGTCAGAGAAAGAAGAATGGCTAACCCGTGACCCGATCAAAAAATTAGCTGCTTACTTAAGCGAGCAAGACTTGGTAGGCCAGGATGAGCTAAAAGACATTCAGCAGCAAACTCAATCGCTGATTAATGAGGCTGTGCAATTTGCTCAAGAAAGTCCTGAGCCGGACCCGCAGGAGCTTCGTCGCTTTATATTTGCTGAAGATGAATAAGGGGTTAGCCAACTGAATTCCTATCTGAGCCGTGTCATTAACCGGACGTTTTATCTAGCAATCGCGATTACTAGATAAAGCTACCTAGCAGTTAAGGAATCTTTTTCCTGGACAATCTACACAAGGTTGGTTCAAGCAGGTACCTATAAAGTACGTGAAATCAATCAATGGCTATCCGATAATTTGCTCCCCAAGCACCACTAGACAAGGTTTTTAGTGCTAAAGAACCTGAACTCATAAGCACTAGTTAGCACTAGTTTTGATTCTGCACTTCCCCAAGGGCACTCTAGACATAGTAGTCTGGCAGGAAGTGAGGATGTTAGCACGAGTCTGGAGTGCATCCTTAATTGGGATTGATGCTGTAAAAGTTGGGGTAGAAGTTGATGTATCTGGCGGTCTACCAGGAATTGTCGTTGTTGGTCTCCCTGACGCGGCAGTGCAGGAGTCCCGTGAGCGGGTGAAGGCAGCGCTTAAGAATGCTGGCTATACTTTTCCGGTGCGGAAGGTGGTAGTCAATCTAACCCCTGCAGACCTGCGTAAAGAAGGACCGAGCTTTGATCTACCGATCAGTGTGGGCATCTTGGCGGCCTCGGAGCAGGTCAGTAACCAGCTGCTCTCAAACTTTTTGTTTCTCGGCGAGGTTTCTTTAGATGGTAGCTTGCACCCAGTTCCAGGAGCCCTTTCAATCGCAGCCGCAGCTAAAGCAATGGGAATTTCTGGCTTGGTCCTACCTGCTGCTAATGCCTGTGAAGCTGCTGTTGTGGAAGGATTGTCTGTTTACAGCTTTGACCACCTATCGGACGTAGGCAAATTTCTCAGCCATCCAGAACACTATGCCCCATTACGGCTCAATGGCCTAGAAGCACTGGCGCGCTCCCGAGGGGTTTTGGCAGCAGGGGTCAACGACCACTTCCGTCGTCTATCCCAGCTAGCAGGACCGGATCTGAAGGATGTCAAAGGGCAAGAGCATGGCCGTCGGGCACTAGAAATTGCTGCTACCGGCGGTCACAATCTAGTGTTTGTAGGGCCGCCAGGAAGTGGTAAAACAATGCTGGCGCGAAGGCTGCCGGGAATTTTGCCCCCGTTGACATTTGCAGAAGCCCTGGAAGTTACCAAAATCCACTCCGTAGCTGGTTTACTAAAGCACCAGGAGACCTTTGTCACAGATCGCCCTTTTCGCAGCCCGCACCACTCCGCTTCTGGGCCAGCCCTGGTAGGCGGAGGAAGCTTCCCACGACCTGGGGAAATTTCCTTAGCCCATCGAGGTGTCCTGTTCTTGGATGAACTGACGGAATTCAAACGGGAGGTCCTAGAATTTCTTCGCCAGCCTTTAGAGGACGGTTATGTAACAATTTCCCGTGCTCGCCAATCCGTGGCTTTTCCAGCTCAATTTACGTTAGTGGCAAGTACCAATCCCTGCCCCTGTGGGTACTTTTCCGATGTACTCCAGCCCTGTACCTGCTCACCTCGGCAGCGAGAACAATATTGGGCAAAGCTGTCTGGCCCCTTGATGGATCGAATTGACTTGCAAGTAGCAGTGAACCGTCTCAAACCAGAGGAAATTACCGGGCCAGCCTTGGGAGAAGACTCGGCATCAGTCAGGGTACGGATTGAGGCTGCTCGAGATCGCGCCCGGATCCGTTTTCAAGCTGAACCTAACTTAAGCTGCAATGCCCAAATGCAAAGTCATCACCTACGACAGTGGTGCCACCTGGATGACCCCACTCGCAGTCTCTTAGAGACTGCTATTCGCAGGCTGGGCCTCTCCGCTCGTGCCACAGACCGGATTGTTAAGGTCGCTCGCACTATTGCCGATCTAGCTAGTGAGGTAGAACTGAAGACCCACCATGTTGCGGAAGCAATTCAGTACCGGACAATCGATAGAATGCAATGAGAACAATGAGTTACTGTTACTCATCAACTAAAATGATTGTACTTTAAGGGATAAGCAGCTTGGCGTGGTAGCAGTGAGGATTAGTTTTCCTTCGCACCACCTAGTGATGCTCTTCTAGATAGTTAGATTAGAAGCTTGCTCAAACGGTTTCCCTAGGACCTTCCTTATATTGAGAGGGGATAGTGAGTAGGGATTAGTGAATGACTCTAGAAGAACCTAACCGCAACTCTGAGGAAGAGATCTTTATCTTCCCAGCCTCATCCGCACAACAGCGGCTGTGGTTTCTTGACCAGTTAGTTCCTGACGCTTCTCTCTACAATGTGCCAACAGTGATTCGCCTTACAGGCGTGCTCAATCTGGCTGCACTGGAGCAGAGCTTTGAGGCAATTGTGTCTCGTCACGAAGCTTTGCGGACGACCTTTGAGACGGTTGAGGGGCAGCCCATCCAGATAATTGCTCCTAAGCTGGAAGTATCTCTACCTGTGGTTAATTTACAGCAACTTCCCGCACTGACCCGCGACGCCGAGGCGCAATTATTAATTCGGGAAGAAATACAGCGTCCTTTCAACTTGTCTAAAGGTCCATTGCTGCGGCTGATGCTGTTGCGTTTGGATGAGGCAGAGCACATTCTGCTAGTGAATCTGCATCACATTGTTTTCGATGAATGGTCGAGCGGAGTGCTAATTGGAGAATTCGGCACATTTTACGCTGCCTTCACTCAGAACCAGCCTGTCTCTTTACCGGAATTGCCGATTCAGTACGCTGACTTTGCCCACTGGCAGCAGGAGTGGCTGCAAGGAGAAGTATTGGAGCTACAACTAAATTACTGGCGGCAGCAGTTAAGACATGTTCCGACTCTAGACCTGCTCAATGATCGCCCGCGTCCCCCTGCGCAAAGTTACCGAGGAGCAGTTCAGTTGCTGGAGTTACCACAAAGCTTGCTGTCAGGCGTGGAGGAACTGAGCCAGCAAGCGGGCGCCTCGCTGTTTATGACGCTCTTAGCAGCATTCCAGGCTTTACTCTACCGCTACACTGGCCAAACAGATATTGCTGTCGGTTCCCCGATCGCCAACCGCAACCGCAGTGAGCTAGAGGGATTAATTGGCTTCTTCGTCAACAGCCTGGTGCTAAGAACTGATTTATCGGGCAACCCCACGTTCCAAGA
>CADCWO010000167.1 GCA_902806435.1 uncultured Synechococcales cyanobacterium
ACAATCTTGTCTATCCCCGCCATCTCCAGCGCTTCCAGGTTTCGCACCCTGCTAAACCCAAACCAAGCTTCACCACAAGCTTGACCCTTTTCAGCCACAAGTTAACCTCTTGATCCTTTCTGATCTACAGAGCGTTGTGTGGGCCCATAACCTGTTGGAAATCAGCCTTCATACGCAGCGTCATCGCATAAACCCTAGCTCATCAATCACCAATAGCCTCCATAGTACTTACGCTACAGTGGCGGCTTCACATCCTTCAGACAATACTCACCAATAGAGCGCCTTACTTCTCAACAAGCATCTCTACAAGTTGTTATAGTTCTGTCATCAGATTTGTCTCTTGAAGTTCTCACGTAGGTCCTGAACTCACTGCCCTAGCCTCAAGCTTCTAGAGTCTTCTACACTAGAAGGGTCTAGTACTATCCACTAGACTCTCGACTATAAGTAGTCCTCGATGTCGACTCAAGTCAATATCGACGGTTCATATTCGATACGGAACAATCCAGAACTCCGGACAATTTTACCGTCGGACCGAACGTCATTTATCATACCGGACGTCCGCAGAAAGCTCCCGAGAGGTGCAAATCTGAACTGCAATATCTCTATGCATACTTGTCCGATTGAGGTGTATGAACTACCAAAATGATCCTCTTAACAAGCTCTACACAGCTGACATACCCTCTGGAAATTCTGTCTGCATATTCACTTTTCTGATATTTGACCCATAGCTTATTGTCTACTCAATCGTAACTTGACAATTTGGACGTCAAACCATGCCAAATCCAACACTCCCACGCGGACAAATTGTCAAATCATTCTGCTAAGATCAGCCAGTCTTTCCTGCTCTTTTCTTAGCCTTCGGAGTTACCCAACCCGTCTCGGTTATCCAAAATTTTCTTGGCGTATTCCTATCTCTTTCCGGATAACGTGCCCCTCTCTCTTGAGCTCCCGTCTCTTGTCCTCCCCCTTCATCAGCTCCACGAACCTCCGTTTCTGCTTCCACGTCTTTCGCTGCTGCTCCCACGTCTTCCGCTGCTGCTCCCACGTCTTCCGCTGCTTCGAAAAGTTCCCGTGTTTTCCCGTCATCTTGCCCATTCGAGCCCTTCGTTGGCCCGTTACTCTCATCATCCGATTCAAGGTCAACTTCAATGACCTTCACCGTCTTTTTCTGCATCTTTCTCGTCTCCTTTTCAGCTTGCGGCTTCCGCGCCGTCTCTCCGACCCGCTTCTCCATGGCCGGCTTCACCGCTAGAAAGGCCCTCGGCTTTTCTACCGTCTCAATCTCAAACAGCCCATCACGCGGTATCGCTTCCATTCGCACGATGCCGCCCATCTCAATTCGTGCTACTCTTCTTTCCATTACAACTCGGGCTCCCGCATCCGTTGCTCTTGTCAAGGCAAACAGATTTGCCTTGGCCTCGGGGACGTGCCGGACCTCTTTCAAAGTCACCTTGTTTACACCGTCCCCGGTCTTACACTCTAGCTCGACTTCTCCAATCCCAACCGCAACCAAGTGCTCACCTCCAATCCCCTCGATTGTCTCCGGTCGTGCAAGCTCTTTGTAGTTCACCAAACGCCTCCGGTCCGGGGTGATGTGTTGAGTGCTTCCCGAATCAACAACCCACGCCCCCGTTGACGACCGCGCGTCACTTCGCCACGCCGTAAAAGCCACACCGGCAAAGGGCTTCGTTTCAGCCGCCCCAAACCCTCTTGCACCTTGTCCCGTCTTCTTACAAACCGCTTTTATGTGCCCAATCTCTCCACAATTGTGGCACTCCGCGTTACGCATCCGACAATGGGCTTTTACATGGCCCAAACCCCCACAAGCAAAGCACGTCCTCGTATCCGTGCTCTTTCGGTAGCCCCCTTCTTGAGAGCTTCCCTTGCTCACAAACATCTCCCGCTTGGCAGCGTACGCCGTTGCCTTACTCACTGGTTCCGTCTCATCCGTTTCTCCTAGCTCCTTTTGCAATTTCAGCTTTTGCTCCCTTTGCATGAGCTTTGGTTGGATCACATCCAAGCTCAACGCCGTCTCACCAAGCTCCAAAATTTCAACAAGAGTTGCATATTCCTTTGGCAGCCCTTGAAGAGCAAAGAAACCCAACTCCACATCGGTGACGGCTTGTCCCAAAGCTTCCAAGTCCACCTTGATCTCGCGGAACTCACCTAGATACTCCGCAATGCCTTGCTCCCCGGTGAGCTTCATGCTTGCCAACTTCTTTCTAAGTTGGATCACCCGAGCATTGCTCTTCTTCTCAAAGTTCTCCTCCAACTTCTTCCAAGCTCTCGCTGCCGTGGGCTCCCCTTGAAACAACTTCACATAAGCATCTTGAGTGTGAAGGATCATCAACGCCTTCGCTTGGCTTGACGCCTTCCTTCCATCCTCCGACTCCGGTTGCTCAATTGCAACATACAGCCCTTTATACTCCAAAAGGGCCTGAAACTTGGCCTTCCATACCGACCAATTTTCAGCTCCAAGTTGCGGGATGACAATCTTGTCTATCCCCGCCATCTCCAGCGCTTCCAGGTTTCGCACCCTGCTAAACCCAAACCAAGCTTCACCACAAGCTTGACCCTTTTCAGCCACAAGACAACCTCTTGATC
>CADCWO010000168.1 GCA_902806435.1 uncultured Synechococcales cyanobacterium
TTGAACACGTTTTGCACTGGTCTTATTGGCGCAGAGCTCATCAAGCTACTGCTCGATACCACCATTACCAAAAGCGAATTCACTCCCCTGCCTATCTACAACTGTAATACTTCACCGTAGGGGCATAGAGCGGAACACACTTACAGCGGCAAGCCCTGGGCAGTATTCGCTTGGCGATCTTCAACTACCTGAATTCCGTTCTGAAGGAAATAACCACACCCTCTTTTCAATTCCCGTCGACCTGACTGATTACCGGCAAGCACCAGCACTGGCTGAAGTGATGGGGAGTAAACCTGATTCACAACGAGCCAATGCCCTTGAAGTGGAAGTCTTCCAAGCATCTGCGGAACTGGCCACAGCTGAGCAGCGTTTTCACCAGGCTACCTCTGCTGGAGGTGAAGTCCAGAAGCAATCCTTAGCGAACGCTGTGAAGGAGAAAAAAGACAAGCTTCAGCAGGTCAAGCGGGAACTGCAATCACTCAAGAAATAGTTTTTCAACACACCTTGTCGGGGGGACAAACAATGAATTTGGCACAACAGATCACAGCAGTGGAGCAGCAAATCAGTCAGCTGCAAACTGAGATTACGGTACTGAATGAAGAGTATCGAAAGGTTAGAGAAGGCATTAATGTCGCCCCAGCTAGCATGCATCCAGCGGCGATCGCCCAGGCGGTACGGCAATCTACAGAAGCTGAAAGTCAAGCCCAACCGAAGCTTGCTGGCATTGAAGCGGGGTTAAATTCTCTGCAGCCGCTACTTAAACAACGACTGGCTGAATTACGGCGGCTTAGGGTGCAGCAGCAGGAAATCGCAGAACATGAGGCCAAAAAAGCTGCCCTAGATGAGCTTTTAGAATGCGGCGGAGTACTCAACAGTCTGGCGGCCCAGATGGAAGAGGCGATGAGGGCGACTCATCAAGCCGGGCTCAAAGTAAACTCGCTCACTGACCTTGGCGGTTCCCGGAAATATGAGCTGGCCACGAATTCATTGCCTCACTTCAGCTGGAGTAAGGGCGTCCATTATTTGATCAGCCGCCAAGCAGACTTGCGCAGTGAGGCCGACAAAGTGCCCTTGGCGATGCCAACAGCAGTTAGCCCCGGACTTGTTGAGGAACGGATTGCCCGCGATCGCCAGGCAGTAACAACAAATGAACTTGAGATCAAACTTGAAGAGATCTCTGTCGAGATAAAGGAGCTAAGGGCAAAGCGCAAAACGCTAGGCACGCATCCAAGTGGCCCAGCTCAGAAATGGAGTGAGAACTTAGACTCCTTTATTGAGCAAAAACAGGGTGAGCTGAACGGGCTAAACTTACAACTTCAACAGCTACAAGGAGGCGTGGCCCATGGCGTTTAACCAGCCGACTGATACAGACCGGTACTTGGCGCAAATGGGTTTTACAGGGCTAAGCCCTACCGAAGCTGATAACCTGCCGCCCCAGCAGACTTCCTCGCCTATACCAGACAGTTCCGACCTCCCGGCGGAAGTCAGCGCCCAGGCTGTAGAAGAAGTACTGAATGCATTTCGGCTGATTGACGACGTTTAAAGATGTCCGCCGGACGTCCAGTGAACGCGTTGCATTAAGAGAGATTTAGGAATTACTAAGAGCAGGCCCTCATGCTGTCTAACAGCACGTTCAGTCACTGTTCTTCACTTCCTACCTAAGTATGACTGGGTTGGTGTGGTAACCAGCAGACTTAAATCAAATTGTCACGAGTAGAACTCTAACCACCTAGACTGCGGTGGATGAAGCGGCCAATGGCAGCACTGCAGCGCAGCGCCAATTTTTTTTGAAGAAATTGCGATCGCGAGTAAAGTTGAATGGGTGCCTGAGCGTGTTTATAGTACAACTTATCTGTCAAAGTTGGAGGCACACCCCCAAGAGCCTTACGTAGCATTGGCTTACGCCACGCTTTAGTGACGCCCCCACCTGCAGCGTGAGACATAATGCTACCAGGTCGGCCAAAATCCATGCCCTCAGGGCCATAGGTGCTTAATGGATGAGAGGTCAACATTAGCACCAAGTTCAAAGTGTCCTGATCATCACTGATATAAGGATATACATGCAGGCCTTTAGGTCTTTCGTCAAAGTGCGCCTTACTCAAACTTAAGTGCCCTGCAGCCTCGGAAGTTTCTAGTAGCTTTTGCCAAAGTGAAAGAACAGACTTCTGACTCTGCTTAACCCCGATAAAGCCAGCATTATAGACTCGTTCTAGCGTTTTTTGGCAACTATAACCATGACTTTTTGCAAACTTTAGCCACCCTACCCGCCGTGGGTGGTTGAAAGCCAGCTCAGGATATCCATCCTCGCAAAGGGCAATTCCCTCAGTAACCCACTCCTCGTAAAAGCCCCAGCGACACTTATTTACAACATCCGGATCAAAGTAAAATAAAGCTTCTACATCTGGGCAATAGTTCTCCCAAAGGTTCAGCATAAAATCAGGTTTACAGTTATTCAGAAACTTTGGAGTAGTTAACTCTACGAAGCGAATTAGACAATCCTCAGCTACAAAAAACTCTTGATAGCCCTGACCCTCCTTAAGAGATTGAGCCCAGTCTGGCAGTACACCCCGATACCCAGCCCAAACCACGCCCCGGAAGC
>CADCWO010000169.1 GCA_902806435.1 uncultured Synechococcales cyanobacterium
GTTTTATGCGAGGAATGTTTTTGTTTTAGCGCTAATACTTTCGTTAACGAGCGTGCCACTCGTTCCCAGCAATTCTCATTATGGAAATTTAGCTGGTGTTGGGCGGGATCTCTAGCTCCAAACCCGCAAGCATAAAGGTGAGCAGGTGATCCCAGTTCTCGAAATAGAGATAACGGGTCAAAGCCCGCAAGTCATCGAAAAAGGTTTTACGAGTAGGCAAGTAAGAACGCAGGAGTTTGTACTTGTGATCAAGCCGTTCCAACAATGTGTGGAACAACAGCGATAGGATGTTGAGGGTGGCGAGGAACGAGGCTAGATGCTGCTTGCCATGTCCAAAATTGTGTTCCAGGTTGTAGCCCTTGGTCTTGAGGGTATTGTGATTCTCGTTCTCCACCTTCCATCGGGTGCGACCGGCCAGGACAATCTCTGCCACGGTGTCATCAGTAATGGTGTGGTTGGTGGCGAATGAATTTTTATAGGTCACCTTGCCGTCGGGACGACTGACGGTTAGCTCACACCAATTGACCAGCAGGGCATCGTCGCCATCTCTTAAAGGAACGCCGTTGAGATAGCGATAGGTATAGATTTCTTCAACCTTCCCGGTCCACCTTTTGGTTGTGAGCGTTGCCCGCTCAATGCCTTCAAGATGCTCATAGAGGGTGGTGTGAGACTCCGGGCGACACACCAAAATGAAATTGAATTGTTGCGCTAAAAGCTGCTGGCACAAAGGTTGATGGCAATAGAGGTCATCACCCAAAACCGTTACCTTTAAAGCGCTGTAGCGTTCTCCATGCTGGGAAAACCATCGTTTTGCGGCTGCGTTCTCACAGTCCTGCTTGTCATGCCCATCCTGCGGCACAATAAATTCCGGCACCAACGCAATGACATTAGCCTGCCCTGGAGCGACAATCACCGGGGTAACCACGCTATGAAAGTAGTGAGTTTCCCCCGACTTCAGAGTCCGCGTTGAGCATTGAGGGCAATGGATTTGACCCGAACTGAAGTATTCAGTGCCATCAAGCGCCATTAACAGCGTCTCCGCAAAGGAGCGGTAGCCTCTTAACTGCCCTTGCTGCTCCAACACCTGCAAGATTTCCTCAAACACAGGAAAAACCTGTTCCGGTTTGACCGAGTCGAGCAAATCTCGAATGTGGTTGTCACTGGGAATCTGATGCACACCAAACAGGCTTTGGGCATTACTTTTCCCTTTGCTGCCCTCCATCATGCGCTGGTAAGCTAGAAACGACCGGGTTTGGGTAAAGAACACGCACTTACGCGCTCAAAGCCGCATCTTCCATCCCATAGCGGATATTCTTGCCAGTGCGCTTGTCCGGTAGCGATGACAGCACCTGCCGAAAAGTAGCCACTATCCCATCAAACAACCCTGACTGTTTCAACCGTTCTGACTCTCTTGGGTCATCCAGATGTCCTTACAATACTGGTTTTTTCAGGGATTGAATAGCTATTAGTCATAATGAGAATTACTGGGTTTAGAGTGAACCCCTTGCAAGACAATCGCAATTGAGATATTCTGCTGGATTCAACTGCGGCGAGTAAGGCGGCAAATAGTGTATCTCAATGTGGTCTTGATGATTATGCACCCACTGTCGCACTGCATCTGAACGATGCACCGGATGTCTGTCCACAATCCACATCAGCTTGCGCGTGCGTTTAGCAATTAATCGCTCTAAAAAAATGATAAACACTTGTGCCGTCAGTTTTTGGGTGTAGAGCCTAAAGCGCACTTTGCCCTGATTACTGATACTGGCAATGTAGTTGATGCTAACTCGCCCAGTGCTAGGTTGAATTTCTGGAGTCTGTCCAATCGGGGCGTAACCACGACCGACTTGAGCATCGGAGCGCAGCCCTGATTCATCTCCCCAAGCAATCTCTGCATCCTGCTGTTGGGCGCGTTGTTTAATTGCTGGATAGTCTGTTTCTAACCATGCACTAACTGCTTGTGGGTCTTGCTCGTAGGCACGTTTAAGTGGTTTTTGCGGCGTATAGCCCCAGCGCAAGAGATACTCACCCACCGTGCGGATCGGCATCTCGACTCCGCATTCACAAGCAATTAATGCCTGGACTGCTGAACGCGTCCACAAGGCACTGTCTATATTCAATTCATCTGGAAAATGAGCTTGCATCAACCGTTGTACTGTGGTTTCTTCCCCCAGACTCAATGTTCGCCCCTCGCCCAATTTTGCCCCCCTTGGTTGCTGCTTGAGCGCCGTCTCCCCCTCTTGTTGATACTGCCGCCACCATCCTGAAACGGTGGTGCGATGTACACCGAGATAGTTCGCGATCTCGCCCATCCGCTTGCCCTGTTCTCGCAGCCGAATTGCCTGTTGACGCAGGTAGTTTTGAGTAGTGGGATTGAGCAATCGGGCATCAGGTTTCTTCATATATTAATTCTATCAATTTTGCCTCTCAACCTGTAGGCTCTTCAATTGCCGGGTTAATATCTCTTAAATCACCACGTTAATGCCTTGTTGGTAGATCACATTTGTCGTAAACTAGCACTTTACCGAAAGCCTGCTGCAATTGCG
>CADCWO010000170.1 GCA_902806435.1 uncultured Synechococcales cyanobacterium
CAACCCCAACTACACAGCAATTCTCAAGCGTGACCCCTTTGCTAACCCCCAAGACTTTCTACTAGTCGGGCAGTACGTTGAGGATCTAGGCGTCGCTGCCTACAAAGGCCAGGTGGGTAACTTACTGACAGCCGGAGCAGCAGCCAAGCCTGTTTTAGCCGGAGCCTTAGAGATTCATAGCGTCGAGGCTCGTCACGCGGCTGGGATTCGCTTCCTGCGCCAATCCTTACTCAACGCAGATGTACGGCCCTGGATCCGCGACAGCCAAGAGGTGATCTACCAGGAGGAGCGGAGCGGGGCGCCAATTCCCTTTGACGATGAAGCTTTTGATGGCTTTGCTACCAGTCAAGAAGTTTTAGCTTTGGTGGGGCCGATCCTGGGTATGGAGATGCAACCACCGACAATGATGCAGTCTAAAAGTTCGGGAGGTCAAACGATAAAGGAGTATGGTAAAGACCCCCGTTGCAAGTCAAACCGGGTGCAACTCGACTACTTCACCAACTATCTCTACAACTGCGTACCCTTCAGAGAGTTGAACCTACATTAGAGGTATAAACTGAAGCTGGATGTGACTACACTTCAAACATTTGAATAGGAAAAAGGTATTAATTCCAAGCTGAATAAAGCTGTCCGCTCCTCAGTTTTAATCAGAAGTTCGTACCCACCTGTCGAGATCCTACATCATGGATCTCGACTTTTTGTTGGCTAAATATCTTCCCTCACTTTTAATGATTGCTGTGATGATGGAACTGGGATCGCTAAATCAATTTAATTGCTTAGGGGTAGTAATCTTGGCTCTCAGGGGGCAAGGCTGGTATCGGCTTTAAATCATAGCTACAGCGGTTTTCAGTTGGGTTCATACGATAACTTCTTCTAACGCTAGGCTGTGGGTCAATTTACAATTTGAGTGTCTAGTGTGTTCACCTGAAAATCGCTGCAACAGTCAATATGAAACTTGCGATCGCTCAACTGAATCTGGTGATTGGTGACTTGACAGGTAACGCCGCCCAGATTATGGCAGCGGCTCAGCAAGCGGTAGAGAAAGGAGCCCAGCTGCTTCTAACGCCAGAGCTTTCCCTCTGCGGCTATCCCCCCCGCGACTTACTAATCAACCCCAGTTTTGTGGAGACCATGACCGCAACCCTCCAGCAGCTTGCCAGGGATCTCCCCCCATTAGCGGTGTTAGTGGGTACCGCTGAGCCAAACCGGCAATCACAGCTCTCAGGTGGCAAGCCACTTTACAACAGCGTTGCCCTACTGGCGGGAGGCCAAGTTCAGCAAGTCTTTCACAAACGTCTGTTACCCACCTATGACGTGTTTGATGAAAACCGCTACTTTGAGCCGGGACAGCAGCCAAACGTTTTTAGCCTCGGTGGTTGGCGAATTGGATTAACCATCTGTGAGGATCTGTGGAACGATGAGCAGTTCTGGGGGCAGCGGAACTACGCTACTGACCCGGTTGGTGATTTGGTAGAGCAAGGGGTGGATTTAATCATTAACCTGTCTGCCTCCCCTTACCGGGCCGGAAAGCAGAAACTGCGAGAAGCCATGCTGCAACACAGCGCCAACCGCTACAACCAACCAATTATCTACACCAACCAAGTCGGGGGAAATGACGAACTGATTTTTGATGGCAGTAGTATTGCCTGTAACCGCCAAGGGGCCATAGTTGCCCGCGCTCAAGCCTTTGAGCGAGATTTATTAATTATTGCCTTGGATGAAGCACAGCGGGACTTGCTGCCGGGGTCAGTTGCTCCAGCTCCCAAAAGTGAAGATGCAGAAATTTGGGGTGCTCTAGTCCTGGGGCTAAGGGACTATGCTCATAAGTGCAACTTTACGAAAGTGGTGATTGGTCTAAGTGGGGGGGTAGATTCTGCTCTGGTAGCAGCGATTGCAACTGAGGCATTGGGAGCCCAAAATGTTCTGGGGGTACTCATGCCATCCCCCTACAGTTCTGATCACTCAATTCAAGATGCCCTAGCCCTTGCTGAAAACTTAGGCATTGCGACTCAGATCCTCCCGATTGCCGAGACAATGGCGGCCTACGAGCACACCCTTGGCCCAGCATTTGCGGGCACCCCTGCTGGTCTGGCAGAGGAAAATATCCAAGCTCGGATTCGCGGTAACTTGCTGATGGCGATCTCGAACAAGTTTGGCTATCTGTTGATTTCTACAGGCAATAAGTCAGAGATGGCGGTAGGCTACTGTACGCTTTATGGGGATATGAGTGGCGGCTTAGCAGCGATCGCTGATGTCCCCAAAACCCGAGTTTACGCCCTTTGTCACTGGCTTAACACCAAAGCTGTTGCCCTGAGAGGGAAGCTGGAAATCATTCCGGCACACATTCTCACAAAACCCCCTAGTGCTGAACTTAAACCGGGTCAGGTGGATCAAGACTCTTTACCCCCCTACGATACATTGGACGACATTTTGCAGCGCTTAATTGACCAACACCAGTCCTTAGCACAGATTGTTGATGCCGGTCATGACCCAGCTGTTGTTCAGCAAGTGGTGCAGATGGTGGCACGGGCTGAATTCAAACGCCGCCAGGCTCCACCGGGGCTCAAAATTACAGATCGTGCCTTTGGTTCTGGTTGGCGGATGCCGATTGCTGCTCGGCCAACTATTGCAATTTCTTCATTAATGTGAGCAACGTGATTAATGTGAGCAACGTGTGATCTTGGATAGGAAGACGCTCAGAGCCAAATTTGAGAATAGTAACGTTGGACAACTACTACTGCTACAAGGATGAAAACTTGCTCAGCGGTTTCCCAGGCTATCAACTTATCAGCCGAATCTGAACGCCTGCTGAATCTTGATAGACTAGAGGCGCAGTATGGAATATCCCAACTAAACGTAATGCCCAAGCATCCTACAACCGATAAGACCCAAATCATGCGCCGTTCTGAGGAGCTCATTAACGCCTCTTCCAACCGTTACCGGGTTACTGTTCAGGTCGCTAATCGGGCGAAGAAGCGCAGTCGCCATGATGCATTTGAAGATTATGAAGACCCAATGGTCAAGTCTGTCATGCAAGCGATCGTTGAAATGTCTGAGGAACTAACCCAGCCTGAAATTATTGGTGATTAGTTAGAGATTATTAGGCCCATTCTAGTCCAGAGCCGCTACGACCTATGGAGCGTCAGCTAAGAAGTGGAGTTGGTTGGCGTTTAGGATGGGATCCAGATGCACCGGAATTTCGAGGATTGGTAGGTGGTGAAACGTGGGCCATTGAATTAACTGATGCTGAATTCAAAGACTTTTGCCAACTCCTGAATCGCTTAGTTGAAACAATGGCACAGATGGAAAGTGAACTTATGGATGAAGAAACAATCACCTGTGAAGCCGCTAGTAATCTTCTGTGGATGGAGGTACGTGGCTTTCCTTCCGCCTATACAGTTGGGCTCATTTTACTCAGTGGCCGTCGAGGTGAGGGACTGTGGCCTGCAACGGTAGTTCCAGAATTAGTGCAAGCGGCTCAACTGCTTCAGGTCTATTGATAGTGTCTTTGTCCGGCCTCACGCATTATGTTACGATTGAGGCTCGAACCGGGACGTAGCGCAGCTTGGTAGCGCACCACTTTGGGGTAGTGGGGGTCGTGGGTTCAAATCCCACCGTTCCGATCAATAAAAATCCAGCATCTCTAAAAACGGCTTTATTGTTTTTGGAGATGCTGGATAGTTCCTGTCTGATCAGTATTCATCCCTACTTTTTGGTTAGTTTGGGAGGAAGTGGCTATAAGAAAATTACCCCATGGCCGCAGCAAAGTAGACATCTAAATGCCTACTACAGCTAGAGGATTTTCAGGGGCGGCTTCATTCTAATCTTTAGCCTAAGCTAGGTTAATTAGTACCACCGACTTGATCGAGCTTTAGAAACCTATCGGGATGATAGGATTTGAACCTACGGCCCCGTCGTCCCGAACGACGTGCGCTACCAAGCTGCGCTACATCCCGTCTTTTAACAGCACTCTTTCAGAGTATCATGCCCATTTTAGAATCACCAAGTTCAATTAGGAGCTTGGAGGGCTTTAATAGTAGCTTCTGTCTTCTGACGGTCTAGCTTTAACACCAGGGTTGCCAGGGGTGGTAGGCAAAGATCTAGGGAATAGGGACGGTTGTGATAGGACCACTCATCTGTCCACTTACCCCCTAAGTTACCCATATGGCTACCACCGTACTCTCGTACATCACTATTGAGCAGTTCATTGTAGAACCCTGGTTCCGGTACACCTACTCGGTAGTGGCTATGGGGTTGGGGCGTAAAGTTACACACTATTAGCACAAACTCGTTGGAATCCTTAGCCTTGCGGATAAAGGAAATCACACTATGACGGTTGTCGCTACAGTCAATCCACTCAAACCCGCCGTAGGCAAAGTCTTGGCTGTACAGAGCGGTTTCTGTGCAATACAGGTGGTTGAGATCTCGGACAAATTGCTTCAGCTTTTTGTGAGGCTCATACTGCAACAGCTGCCACTCCAAATCTCCCCAGACATTCCACTCACTCCACTGGCCGAATTCCATGCTCATAAACAAGGTTTTCTTACCGGGGTGGGTGAACATAAACCCAAACAAGCAGCGAAGGTTGGCAAACTTCTGCCACTCATCCCCAGGCACTTTGCCAATTAAGTGACTTTTGCCATGCACAATCTCATCATGAGAGAGGGCTAGCATAAAGTTTTCCGTAAAGGCATACACGATGCTGAAAGTGACATTGTTTTGATGGAACTGACGGAACCAAGGGTCCATTTGGAAGTAATCCAGCATGTCATGCATCCAGCCCATGTTCCACTTCAGATTGAAACCCAGACCACCTAAATAGGTTGGCCAGGAGACCATCGGCCAAGAGGTTGATTCTTCGGCGATCGAGAGGGCACCGGGGAAGTAGCTAAAAATTACATGGTTTAAGTGACGTAAAAAATCTGCTGACTCCAGATTCTCTCTGCCACCGTACTGATTAGGCAGCCACTCTCCTGGCTTGCGGCAGTAGTCCAGGTAAAGCATGGAGGCAACGGCATCAACGCGGATGCCATCAATGTGATACTTGTCAAACCAGAACAAGGCATTGGCGATTAGGTAGTTGCTAACTTCATGACGGCTATAGTTAAAGACCAATGTGCCCCACTCTTTGTGTTCTCCTTGACGCGGGTCAGCGTGTTCATAGAGATGCGTACCGTCAAAGTAAGCCAGGCCATGACCATCTTTGGGAAAATGCCCTGGTACCCAGTCCACAATCACACCAATTCCCTGTTGATGGCACTGGTCCACGAAGTACATGAAGTCTTGAGGAGTGCCATAGCGAGATGTACAGGCATAGTAGCCCGCAACTTGATAACCCCAAGAGCCATCAAAGGGATATTCTGAGACTGGCATCAATTCAATGTGCGTGAACCCTAAATCCTTCACGTAGGGGATTAGGCGCTCTGCCAACTCCCGGTAGGTTAAAAAGCGGGCAAAGGGCTTCAATTCTGAGACAGCCACAGGTAGACCCGGCTCACCGTTTTCCTGACGGGGAAGATCAGTAAAGTCAGCGTGCATCCAAGACCCTAGATGGACCTCGTACACAGAAATTGGTTGGGACAAAGCATCGGTGTGGCGGCGCTTTTCCATCCAAGCGTTGTCATCCCAGGTATAAGCAGTTAAATCAGTGACGATTGAAGCTGTTTTGGGCCGCACCTCTTGTTGAAAGCCGTAGGGGTCAGATTTCTGGTAAATATGCCCGTCTTGGTTCTTAATTTCGTATTTGTAATGCTCACCAAACCCTAATTCAGGAATAAACAGCTCCCAAATACCTGAAGGACCTTTACGCATCTGATGCTTGCGTCCGTCCCAATAATTGAAATCTCCGATCACAGACACGTTGCGGGCATTAGGTGCCCAAACTGCAAAGTAAACCCCTTCAACGCCATCTATTCTGGTGACATGAGCACCTAGCTTTTCGTAGATGCGATGATGATTGCCTTCTGCAAACAGGTGTAGATCAAATTCTGTCAACCGGGGTGATTTGAAAGAGTAGGGATCGTAGATCACGCGCTCGTGTTCGCCCTCTTTAATTCGCAGTTGATAGTTAGACAACTCCGGCACATCGACTGTGCATTCAAAGAAGTGAGGATTATGCAGTGCCTGCATGGGGTACTCAGTTCGCTCCTCGGGGAAGATAACAGAGGCCGCATCAGCGGTCGGCAAGTAGGCGCGAACTACCCAAGCTGGTTCACCTTCCCGCTCAATCCGATGTGGGCCTAGTACCTCAAAGGGATCTTGATGTTGGTTCCAGACGATCCGGTCAATTTGGTCGGGGGTGACGGTGATGGTCATAGTTATGCAGCTACTTACCTTATGAAATTAGGTCTGAGAAGACCAATAGATTTTGAGCTTGCTTGAGCAAACTAATAGAAGCCTTGTGAATATCCAAGGAGCCGCGATCGCGCGATCTACTCTTTTTGAGTAACATTGCTGAAAAGAATACCGACACAAGCAACCTCAGGTCAATTAAGTCACTAACTCTACAGCATCCCGCTGGTCAGTTTCCTGTAGGGAAACCCTGACTTGCTCTTCTTGAGCCGTGGGAAGTTCCTTGCCCATAAAGTCAGGATGAATCGGTAACTGACGATGGCCCCGGTCTACCAGAACAAGCAGCCGGATTGCCTCAGGCCGGCCATAGTCATTGATCGCATTCAAAGCGGCGCGAATTGTTCGACCACTATAAATAACGTCATCTACTAGAAGTACTATTCTGCCAGATAAATCGAAAGGAATTTCAGTTTTGGCAGGGGTGCGAATCCCAATTTTGTCTAAATCATCTCGGTAGAAGGTGATATCTAAGGCCCCAACAGGGACTTGCACCTGCTCTAGTAATTCAATCTGGCTGGCAAGTCTCTGGGCTAGGGGAACCCCCCTAGTCTGAAGTCCTAGAAGCAACAGCTTTGATAAGTCCCTAGACTTTTCCACCACCTGAGAAGCCAGACGGGTCATAGTCCGGCGCAGCTCATCCGCAGAAAGGATTTCCAACACTTCTTGGGGCATGAAATTAAGTAAGGGAAATTGCAGTCAAGTTAATTCCAGGATATAGCTTAATTGCAAAGCCAAAGTTGCGATCGCCAGCCAAAGCAAAAAGCTAGACCGAGTTAAATTTAAACCTTGCTCAATCCGGGTAGGGGTAATTGGGCATACTGGGTCACCTAACAAAGGTTTGGGTTTAGCAATGCCGCGATACCAATTCGTACCCCCCATTTGCACCCCCAAAATAGCGGCATAGGCACATTCACTCCAACCAGCATTGGGGCTAGGGTCAGCATTAGCGTCCCGCTGGCAAAGCTGCCAAACCTGATAGGGTTTACCGGATAAAATACCAAGCGTGAGCACAGTTAGGCGACAGGGTAACCAGGTCAGAACATCTTCCAGACGGGCACTGCACCAACCAATGTGGGTGTAGGGTGCTTCCCGGTAGCCCACCGTAGAGTCTAAGGTACTTGCTGCTTTATAAGCTAAAGCAAAGGGCAAGCTGCCAATAGCCGGAAAAGCCAATCCTATCAGAGCATAGAATAGCGGAGCCATGACACCATCCGTCGCATTTTCACTTACTGTTTCTAAAGTAGCTCGCAGAACTTCTGGTTCGGATAAGGAATCAGTATCTCGGCCCACGTAACGGCTCAAATACGAGCGGGCAGTAGCCAAGTCTTTGATCGCTAAGGGTGCTAAAACCTCTTCAGCCGCCGCCCTCAAACTGCGCCCGGCAAAACAACTTGCCAGCAGCACCGCTTCTATAACTAGCCCAAGGGCTGGGTGGAGTAGTTGGGCAAGCTGAGCAATCAGCCAACCACAGAGCGCACTACCGCCGATCAGCCCTAAGCATAACAAAACTCCGCAAGCGCCCAAGGCTGCGGGGGCAGTGAAAAGCTTAAAAGCAATTTGCGTGTAGTGGTGAATGACCCAGCCCATGGCTCGCACGGGATGTGGCCAAGCCCAGGGATCACCAAGTAGGTAGTCCAACAGGGCTGCCAAGATTAAAATAACTAGAGAATCGGTAATCACAACAGACTATGTATTCAGCGCGCTAATGTTATGAGTTACCGGAAGCGATAAACCCCTCTTGAGGGGACCTGGGTGGTGCAGCTGTCCCTCACTGGGGGATTGGGAGCTTACCCCCCGGTCAAACTTCAACGCCTTTGATACTACTCAAAAATATTGTCCGACTAGACGACAAAACTTGTGGTTTCTCCTCGCGCTGCCTGCCAGCTACGGGCATCGTAATACAGGTCTTCTAAAGAGATTGTGTACAGCCCCTCTTTTAGCTTTTGGTGTAGACGGTTCCAAAGGGTAAAGGTAACCCAGTCGCCCGCTTGCTCTGCGTCCGGTTGATGGTGCGGTAACGGTTCAATGGACTCACCCACGGCTGCTAAAATCTCGCCGAGAGAAATCTCGGCAGGCGATCGCGCCAGTTTGTAACCACCTTGTGGTCCCCGCACTGAGTGCACTAGCCCAGCCCGGCGCATTTCGATTAACAACTTTTCTAAGTAAGGAGCCGGAAGATTCTGTCGTTGAGCAATCAGTTTAACAGAAGCAGTTGCAGTGGAGTGTAAGCTCAAGTCCAGCAATGCCTTGACGCTGTAGTGCCCACGAGTTGTTAATTTCATTTAATCAGTGGACTGATGCGGAACCACAGGTTCATCCAGTGCCATCATAGTACTGTCAGACATATATATGGACTTGATTGAGCCAGGATGGATAAACTACATTTCCTCCACGAGCAAGCTGGCGTAGTATTTGAGTCAAGCATGGATATTGAGATACCCGTAAGTTTTGGTAATGACGCTGAAGCTATAGCAGCTGCTTTTAATGGCGTTGCTTTGGTTGATCGCTCCCACTGGGGACGCTTAAGGGTATCCGACACAGACAGGCTGATATTCTTGCACAATCAAAGCACCAACAACTTTCAGAAGCTGCAGCCTGGGCAGGGTTGTGATACCGTCTTTGTTACCTCAACCGCTCGTGTAATTGACTTAGTTAGCGCTTACGTGACGGAGGACGCGGTGATTCTCCTGGTTTCTCCGAATCGTCGCCAAAAGCTGCTGGAGTGGCTAGATCGGTTTATCTTCTTTGGCGATCGCGTCCAAATTACGGACGTTACCTCTTTAACCGCAACCTTTAGCCTGGTTGGACCGGCAAGTCATCAACTGCTGAGGCAGTTGCAGGTAGGTGAGATAGTTAATGCTGCCTACGGTAGTCACTACCTCGGTGTGATCGCTGGTGGGGAAGTGCGAATTGCTGTTGGGAGCGGCCTGGCAACCGAGGGCTACACCCTGATCACGAACCTTGACCACGCAGCAAACCTGTGGGGTGCTTTGAGTGAAGCTGGGGCAGTTCCGATCGGTGAGCATGGTTGGGAACAACTTCGGATTATTCAAGGGCGGCCCAAGCCTGATCACGAACTGACGGAAGACTATAATCCTCTGGAAGCTAGTCTGTGGCAAACTATTTCCTTTGACAAAGGTTGCTACATCGGCCAGGAAACTATTGCCCGGCTCAACACCTACCAGGGTGTTAAGCAACAGCTTTGGGGTGTGCGTCTGAGTGGTCCCGCCCAACCCGGTACACCTGTGACGCTTGAGGGCAGCAAGGTAGGTAAATTGACTAGCTACGCTGAGACCAGTGAGGGACCTCGTGGCCTTGTCTATATCCGTACGAAAGCTGGCGGCGCAGGTTTGACAGTTGAAGTCGGTCAAAGCCAAGGGGAGCTGGTTAATCTACCATTTTTGACGCATACCGCGTCATGAATGTGGTTTAGACTCCTTGCACTGCTACTTATAATTACTTCATCAGCTTGGGGCTAAGCTTTTAGATAAGGGTGTTGGACTCGCTGCACTAAATCTTCAAAAGGAGCCCAGTTATCTTCATGGGTAATCTTCTCCCACACGGCTTCAATTTCTGGTCTTAGGAGCACTGTTTCCGGGTTAGTTTGTTGTAGCCGTTTTTTAATGGTTTCCATTTCGGTTTCTGGGAGGTTGATTAAGACTCGCTGGTAAAGCTTGCGCCAAGCTACCAAGTTTTCTGCCGCTTCTGGTGAGGTGAAAAAGGCTGTTTGCGGCAGAACGCGATCGCTGTCCTCCCGCCAGGTGCGGTCAAACTGTTTCGTCAGCTCCAAGAAGAAGGTGTGATACCCCACCTGCGTATCCATCAGAAGTTGAATCGTTAGTTGTAGAAGTTCATCAGCTTCTGGAGCTGTCAGGTGTTCAAACCCCAATTTATTCAGCATTCGCTGCCGGTAGGCGGCGTAATAGTAGTCGGCAAACTTGTCTAAGAGTGGTTCCATTTCGGCTGCAGAAATCACCGCTTCCAAAGGTCGTTGCAGCATTTCCAAATTCAAGCGGCAAATCCCTGGTTGGTTGCCGTAACTGTAACGTCCGTAGTAATCGAAATAGGCAGCGGCAAATTGTGGGTCGTAAGTCGTTATGAAAGCGTAGGGGCCGTAATCAAAACTTTCTCCGGTGATCGACATGTTATCTGTGTTCAGTACTGCGTGGCAGAAGCCAACAGACATCCACTGGGCAACCAGTTCTGCTACCCGTTTGACGAGTTCTGCATAAAAGCGGTTATAGCGCTCACTTTCAGTGACTAAAGCTGGATAGTAATACTCAATAACATGGTCCAACAGTTTCTGAATCAAGTCCTTGCGACCAAGGTGGTGCAGACGTTCAAAGGTGCCAAACCGGATATGGGAACGGTTAAGGCGAACCATCACTGATGAGCGAGTTGGTGATGGTTCATCTCCCCGCCAAAGGTTTTCCCCAGTTTCAATCATGCTAAGGCAGCGGGAGGTATAAACTCCTAGGTGATGCAAGGCTTCT
>CADCWO010000171.1 GCA_902806435.1 uncultured Synechococcales cyanobacterium
GTCAGATTAGTCGTGCGGCTAGCCTCAAGCAGAAAGCGCAATGGGTTCCGCTTGGCCCGGAGCAGCAATCGCTGCTGCCGCTTCCAGATGAAACGGTTGCTCAAACTCAACAAGCAGAGCTAGTCAACCACCTGGTTAACCAGTTACCTCGAGAGCAGCAGAATGTTTTGATCCTTCGATTTGGCTTAAAAGATGGTCAAACTCTTTCTCTGGATGAAGTAGCAGAGAAATTGAACATGAGTCGAGAAAAAGTTCGATGGGCGCAAACCAAGGCCCTGCAAGCCCTAAGGGCCGAATCTTCCCAAGCACTTTACCTAATTAATTGAAAAAACTTTCCAGATCAACCCCACAAACGCAAATTGCCTCCCTATAGTTCTTATAGAAGTCCAAAGACTTCATGCTCCTAGAACACATTCATTAACTCTATGACTTCCACAAGAGCAAGGCCCCGCGAGGGCTTCAGCTTGGGTTGCGCTGCAACTGAGCACAACAGTAGAAGGCGTCCGTGTCGGGCTAGTGGCTATCTCAGTGAAGAGAAATTTGAAGCTCTTAACGCTTACGCCTGGTACACCCACACAACGGTAAGCGAGATTATTGTGGGACTTATTTTGCCTTTTCTAGATCAAATTGAGCACTCAAAGCAACTGACATCCCAGATCGTGCATCTGTATCAAACCACACGGGATCAGTAGCTCTCTGCCGTGATTCCCTTGAGGCAAAAACAACCTTTTGCATTTCCAGTTCATCATTATCCAGGAAAAGCCCATGCCTGCTAAGCATGTCCATCAGAGGACTTCCCGTCAAGATCAGTTGTGCTTCAAAACGATTAGCGCTCTGACAGCTACAGCAACCCTGGCTCTAGCTGTCAGTGTTACTCCAATTGCTGCTAGTACAGATGCTCCCCCTGCTTCAGGTGAGGGAGAACAAGCTCAGAGGGCTGATGCCTTTGTCGAGAGCATCGGGGTTGCTGTTCACCTGAGTTATACAGACACTCCTTATGGCAGGTTTGACGACGTTATCAAGCCCAGGCTGCAAGAACTAGGAGTGCGTCATATTCGAGATGGATTTTCAGTCGATAACACGGCAGCTCGTGACAAGTTCAATGAACTAGCCACTATCGGCATCAAGTCCACCCTGGTGATGGACCCTCGTGATGGGACGCAGCCGCAAGACGCGGTGGCAATCGCGAAGAGCGTTCCCAACTCCATAGAGGCTGTGGAAGGACCTAACGAGTGGGACATCAACCCCAATGCGACCTACAAAGGCTCAGGCTTTCCTGATGGTCTGCGTCACTACCAAAACGACTTGTACAAGGCAATCAAGAGTGACCCTGCAACAGCACACCTTCCTGTTTTGACGCCTTCTTTAGCAGGCCCAGGAAGTGCGGACAAACTAAAACCGCTAGACGCCTTTGACAAAGGCAACATCCACACCTACAACGGAGGACATAAACCGGGTTGGGGAATGAGTGAGTATGTGATTCCTCAACTCAAAGAACTGACAGGCGACAAGCCACTTGTGCTGACAGAAACAGGGTGGTCGAATGCGGCTGTTTCACAACAAGAGGAGGCAAAGTATGTGCCAAGGCTCTACCTGGAGAACTTCAACCGGGGCATTGAGCGCACCTTCCTGTATCAGTTTGCCAAGCAAAGGCAAGACAACAGCTACGAGAGCGATTGGGGCATCCTTAACTATGATGGGTCGCCACAGCCTGCTTTTACTTCCCTCAAAAACCTGATTAGCCTTGTCAAAGACGCAAGCAAAGCAAAGTTCACCCCAGGCTCATTGAACTATCAGTTGAGCGGAGATATGACGGGTGTGAATCATACCCTGCTGCAAAAGAGTGATGGTAAGTTCAATCTTATCCTGTGGCAAGACGATGAGCGTGGCGATAACCCTGACCAGAGAGTGACTCTGACGCTCAACCAGCCGATTAGTAACGCTAAGACCTACTTGCCCCTGAATTCAACAGAGGCAACCAAGAACTTCACCAACCCAAAGCGGATTGACCTCAGCGTTCCTGATCACCCCTTAGTGGTCGAGTTGGATTGAGCCAACCACATTCTTATTTCATCATTTCTCGGAACAAACCATGCCTTCTAACCTTGACCATGTGCGGTCTGCTCGAAAAGATCATTTGTGCTTCAAAACCATTAAGACTCACCTGACAGCTACATTTGCCCTAGCTCTAGCTACTAGTGTTACTACGATTGCTGCTAATGCCAGCGCTCCCCCTGCTTCAGCGGCTGGTGAACAAGCTCAGAGCGCTGATTCTTTCGTCGATAGCATTGGAGTCAATGTCCATCTGCGAAATACAGGCGGGGTCTACAGTAAATACAGCGACATCATCAAGCCACGCTTACAAGAACTAGGGGTGCGTCATATTCGTGACAATAGTGGCAAGGACGCAGCGTTTTATCAAAAGCTCAATGACCTTGCAACAATTGGTATCAAGTCAACGCTAATTGTAGATGTTGAACGCTATCAACCCGCAGAAGCAGTAGCGTTGGCTAAAGCTATCCCCAATTCACTTGTAGCTGTGGAAGGGCCGAATGAACGGGACCACTTTGGCGGATTTAGCTACAAAGGGTTGCCCTGGCCTGAGAACTTGCGTAGTTACCAAAGCGACCTGCACAAAGCCATCAAGAGGGACCCGGCAACAGCAGATATTGCAGTTTTGCACGCTTCCTTAGCCACTCCAAGCAATGTTAGTACAATCGGCTTCTCCGCTAACTCGTTTGATCAAGGTAACATCCACTACTATCACGGCGTTAAACCAGCTTTTAACTTAAATGCGAAAGTCATCCCTGAACTCAAAAAAGTGACAGGAGGTAAGCCACTGGTTGTCACAGAAACAGGCTGGTCTAACGTCTCCCAACCAGTGAAAGCGAAGTATGTCCCTCGGCTGTACCTGGAACATTTCAACCGAGGAATCGCGCGCACTTTCCTGTATGAACTCCACAATCAAGGCACTGATCCCAATCCAGAGCATAACTTCGGCATCCTGAACTTTGATGGTTCGCCCCAACCCGCTTTCACCGCCCTCAAGAATCTAATTAGCTTAGTGCAAGATTCTGGTGGTAACTTCACTCCCGGCAAGCTGGACTATCAATTGAGCGGCCAGACGACAGGTGTGAATCACACCTTGCTTCAAAAGAGTGATGGCAAGTTTGATCTCATTTTGTGGCAGGACGATGAAGGCGAGAACAACCCCGACCAGCAGGTGACCCTGACGCTCAACCAGCCGTTCAGTAGTGCCAAAACCTTCCTGCCCCTCAACTCAACCGAGCCAACTAACAGCTACAGCAATCCAAAAAGTCTTGACCTCCGTGTGCCTGACCATCCTCTAGTGGTTGAGTTGGACTGAGCCAGCCCCTGCTGAGCCACAAACATCCCTCCGCCCGCTGAGCCGGGGTTTACTTCGCCAGAACAAAGAGGCTTTTCCATGTTGAGTGTTGTAGATATAGAGCGTCGCAATAGCCCCCTAAAGCAGACTTCAGAGGAATTTACTTTGATCCAGGCTGCTGCACACAGGGCTGAAGTTCTACGACGCAACCCGCAAGCGTTTACCTGTGAGGAGCGACAAATCGTCAGGCGAGGGGAGTGGGCGCTGCAACAGCTACTGTATGCTCATCGGAGCTTAATCCTGCGTCTAGTTACTGCCTACCGCTCAAAGGGCTACAACGACAATTGCGATCTAGAACAGGAAGCAACATTAGCTTTCTTTGATGCAGTTGTCAGCTATGACCCCGCTAAAGGAGCGCAGCTCAGCACCTGGGCCTATTTCCAGATTCGAGCATGTTTACAGAAACTCACAGGAGCGAACATTCATCAGGCAGTGGCCGCTGCCAAACTAATGCAGAGCGAGCCAGCTATCAGTGATCCTGAACCTATTCAAGAGCAGGGATTTCTGGAACGGTTGCGCTCAATCATCCATGAGCTGACTCTAAAGCAGCAGCAAGTCGTCTCCCTTCACCTGGAAGGGTGGAGCTGGTCTGAGATCGCCTTGAAGTTACAGTCTACGGCTGATGCGGTGCGGATGCGGTGGAATCGTGCAGTACAACGATTACGGCTGCTGCTTGTCCCTGGCCTAATAGCTGCAGAATGCGAAGAAGCTGAAGTGATTGAGCCTCAGCCTGTTGAGGACAAACAGAGCTTTGGTGAGCCTTTGCTCAGGCGGCTGTTCCAGCCTATCTCTCTAGGTTTGTTGTGCTTTCGTTCGCTCAGGGCGTCAACCGTTAAAACCCACTTGTGGCAGTTTTGTACTGCAACTTCTTGTGACGCACAGGATCTCCATCCTCTGCGGGGGCAAAACTTGATTGGCGACTCTCAGAGGTCGAGGCTAGGTCATCGCTATTTGAGCAAGCTCAAGTGTTCCGCAACTTGGTGTCTTAGTTCTGGCCTCACCGCCTCTGATGGAGTCCGGGGCAGTCCCATCGACGTTCCATCCCGGCTGAGCAAAGCAATCCTTTTGTGTGAAGCTGCTTCGTTCTGAGTAGTGCCGTTATCTGTGCTGTTTGTCTATACCTTTCAACCAATAACAAGAAGATCATGTACACCACACCTAAAGCACCTGAAAATTTCCCAGTTTTGGTGCCTACTTCAGCCAAGGTTCGTCTGACCCGATTTGACCGCTGGTGGGCTAGCTTACTGCCTGCAGCCATCAAGAAAGTGCTCCCTCCCTGGCAAATCTCAGCAGGGTTGGTGACACTGATGAGCTTCTATACAGAGGATCAAGTCCTGACCACGATGGTCATGCTGTTGTGGGCTTCTATGTCCTTTACCTGGCTATTCAAGAAGTTCAGCAAACAAATCGGACATTTGCGTTTCATCATCCCCGCCTACCACGCAATGCTCTACCCCTTCGTTGTGATGCCTGCTTACGCTCAGGCGGCGGGGAATGGTTGCTCAACCAGTGGGCTATTTTCTCAAGTTACGAACTTTGTGAATCAACTGTTCTCCAGCATTACCTTTGGGGGGATGGGAGGAGGCACGCTCAGTAACTTAATTTGCCAAGTGATTGGTTTCTTGACAGTCTCCCTACTGCTTGGCTTCCTGGGGGTGATTGGCTATGTCGCCTTTCAGATTGGTCATCAAAGGCAGCCCATCTCGACAGTGCTTGACCCCGTGATGGGCTTCTTGATCTTTGCGGGTGGCTCAACAATTGTGATTGGGGTGATGGTTGGCACAGGGGGAGCAGGCGCATGAGAGAGCAAGCTCTGGGTGAGGGACGTGTGAATGAGATGATCGGTACGGCCTTGGGATTGGGGTTCATTGCCCCCAAGCAGTTTCTTTTTTGCGGTGGAATTTTCTTCCTGTGCATCCCTTTGATATTCAGGAATCCTCCCCAAGGCTTGCTGATCTTCGCCTGCATCTATGGACCGTTCTGGATGCTGACAGGTAATGATCCGACTAAATTCTTCGAGCGGCTGCATAAACCAAAAAAGTACATTGCTGAAGAACCAGTTCTAGAGTTCAATCCAGCCGGAATCCCAATGCCTGTAAAACCGCAACGAGAATCAACGACCTATCGGATCAAGGGCAAGCAGCGGACCTATCACCATATCGAGCGCAAGTTCCATTTACTCACCTATGGGCAAATTGAGCTAGAAGGCAAGGAGATAGGCTTCTACCTGCTGAGGCGTGGCACCCAACTGATGTTCATCTTCGCCTGGGAAGTATACGGCCACGACCCATCGATGAGCGGCCAGCAGGCTATGGAGATCCTGAGTGCTTGCAATGATGCTCTGACTAACGTTCCTGGTGATATTGACCTCAAGTGCTATCAGGAAATTGTTGCCACCTGTGAAGCCTATCTGCGGATGCAGGCAGCGCTGTTGGCCTCTAAGGAGCACGATACCCTGAGCCGGGAGCTGATCAAGTCTCGCGCCAGACGGGGCAAGCAGTTGTGCGAAGAGGGACGGCTGGTAGAGAACAGCATTACAGTCTTTGCTAAATACCGGGTGCCTTTAGGCGGGGAATATGCCATTTCCGAGACCTGGCTCGATGAGTTACTGGCCAAAACCCAGCCCTTAGTCGGGGCGCTGAAGGGCAAAAACTTCGAGTCTCAAGCCGCCTGGGAGAAAGTGATCGACTATGCCTACCGCTATGCCTATCGGAAGGTAAATTCTCAACTGTCTTCTCCGCAAGGCTTTGGAATGCGGCTGCGGACGAAGACCGTACATGAGCTGTTTGGTGCGGATTACCTAAAGCTGCATAAACCTCCCGTTCCGCCAGTCCCGCAATACATTGTTTACAACGAAGATGGCCTCCAGCCGCCTGTCGTTCATGATCTGGGCACCCATGCTATTGGGACGCTATTTGAACCCCAGGGGGGTATTTCCGCCAAACCAGAATTTGATCGCCACTACGCCTATCTCCCGGTTAAGCAGCAGTATGAAGCTTTTGTGCGGCTGGGACAGGTGCGGAGCTTCCCAAAAGATAAAGAGAACGTGGCGCGAGGCTACTTGCGCTTTTTGTGGAATATCCTCTCTGGGACTACTGAGGCGATCTACAACTGCCGGGTTGTGACGGAGCTGACGCCAGATCGCTCTGGATTTGAGATGCTTCAGCTAGACCGGATGATCTCAAACTCAGTCAAACGCGAGGCCCTGGCCGCTAAGAAGCAGACGGTTGATGTGGTGGCCATGCGGCGGCGGGAGCAAGCGATTGAAGCGCGTGACCTCTTAGAAGACAAGAATCTCCCCTACTGGTGCAGTGTGGGGGTATGGCTGTACCGGGATTCTCTGGACGAACTGAATAAGGCGACGAATGAATTGATTGGACGGATACAAGCGGCGGCTTCAGTGGAGCGGGTCATGAACGCCACAGAGGATGTGTGGTTCCAGAGCTGGCCGTTTGAATGGGAAGCCTTTCTGACCAAACCCCACCATCGCCGTCAGAAATACCTGGGCTTCCAGGCCCTGCCGATGCTGCCGATGATTAAGGTGAAGCCTGCTGATAAACAGGGCATGATGCTGGTGACGCGTGAGCTGAGTTCGCCGCTTTACATCGACATTGCCAACCGCAAGAACCACACAGCGATCATTGCCCAAACAGGGGTGGGAAAGTCCTTCCTGATGATGGACATGATTTTTGAGTACGTGTTCAACAACTATCTAGCAGTAATCTTTGACTTTCCGCGACCCGATGGCACCTCCACCTACACGGTGCTGGTGCCGATTCTCCAGAAGCTAGGGGTGCGAGCTGTTTACTACAACGTGCGCGAAAGCGTCATGAACATTATCGAACTGCCTGACTTACGGCACTTTAAGAGTCAGAAAAAACGCACCGAGGTCTGGCAGCAGGCTTTTGGCAACCATGTCCGTCTGCTATGTGCGATTGTCATGGGCACCACCACTAACTCCGACCGGGAACTGTTGGTCAACTCCCTGCTCACCCAATGCTATGCCGCCTTCCACGCGGATGAAGCAATCAAGCGCCGCTATGAGTCGGCGATTCAGGGAGGGTTTGGCTCAGATGCCTATCAGAACATGCCCATCTTGGAGACTTTTGTTCAGTATGCCGAGCACTGGTTCAGCGAGTACATTCGCAACAAGCACGAGACGATCTCAGTCCTGGTCAACGACACAATCGATGTGATTTTGACCCAGCTGAGGGGGGTGCTTTCCACCTCATTAGGTGCTTCCATCAACGGCATCAGCTCTTTTGATCCCAATGTCAATCTGCTGGTGATTGGCCTCACCAACGTTTCTGAGAGCCTGGATTCATTGATCTATGCAATGTCAGGGCTGAATGTACTGCTACGGCAGTCCTTCTCTGTGCTGCGCTCCTTGCTAGCAATTGATGAAGGCACGATCCTCTATAAGTTCCCCTTCTTTGCCCGTGAAACCGGGATAATTCCGGTGCATGGCCGCAAGTGGGGCTGCAACTTCCTGATTGCCGCCCAGGAGCTACAGACCATCCTCAACTCCTGCTCTGGGAATGACATCTTCAAAAACCTGGACAACATCTTAGGCGGCCATATTAGCAGTTCTGCGATTCCCGACATGCTGCAACTGGAATTTCGTGAGGAGCTAATCCGCCGCTATACCAGTGAAGCCTATAAACCCAGTTCTGAGCTGTTGCAGTCCTATTGGTATCTCAAGCGGGGAGACCAGCATCTGGAGGCCACACATCCGGCCAGTGAACTGCTACTAGCGTTAGGAGCTACAGATCCCGATGAAAATGCCGCCCGTCAGCGCACGATGGCCCTGCATCCGGGGGACCCAATTGCCGGGATCAAGCACTTTGGCAAGCTGATCGTCCAGGCCAAGCGGCAGGGACTGCCGATGGATTCAATTCATCCCGACGTCATGATCGATGAGAACGAAAACGATGAAGAAGAGAACTGAGCAGAAAAAGCAAACCAGGCGTGTTGTGGTCGGAACCATCTTGGCTGCCCTTGCCCTGCCTGTGTCTGCCTATGCCTCTCTACAACCCTTTAATTTGCCCGTTGATTTACCGCAGCCACTGGATTTACCGGGCGGTTCAGGGTCGAATAGTGGATCATCGCCACAAGGAAGTGAATCTTCTACAACGTGGGATGAAGCCATTCCCCACATCCCTCCGATTATCAATGCTTCCAAGGGAATCTTTCGCAATATCAGCAAAGGGCAGATCAATGGGGCGCTTGATGGCATCATCGGCATCTTAGGGCAATTGGGCATCCTTAACCCGGCGGCGGAAGCAGCACGAGTGGCAGCAGATTCGGTCAGTGGTGGCGCTTCGAGTAGTGACAAGCCCTACTCTAACCCCCAGACACCCAAAGAAGTCTATGACTTGCAACGACACGTCGAGGTTGTTCGCTCTGAAATACCCCAGAATCTTAGCCAGATTGTTTTTGGTCCTCAAGGACAACAGGCTCTTGATGAGCAGTCCAAAACCATCGAAGAGGCTCAAGCGGCATCTCAAGCGGGTCAAGCTGGAGTAGCTGGGGCTTTCCAGGCGTCTGCCCAACAAGCTCAACAAAATGCGTCCTATGCCGCAAACGTCGTTGTTGAGGGGGATAAAGCTCAATCTGCTACAGCCTCCCAAGAGGTGCTCAAAGGCATCGCCGCCCAAAATAAAGACCTGGCACGAATCAACTCTGGCAGCTCCGAACAACTAGCTCAGTTAGGGAAGGCAGCCTCATTCCAATCGGCTCAACTGAGTGCAGCCAATGCTCAACTCGCTGGGCTGAATGATAAATCGCAAACGCTTGAAATACTCAGTGCCTCACAGAACTACCAGATGGCCCAGATTGATAGTGCCCTTGATCAACAGAATGACTACGAACACCGCAAAGACGACATCAAACTGGATGCGGGGTATCAGTCCTCCAGCATGATCTACATTCCAGGCTTGGTGCCTAAAGAGAGCCTGAAATGATCAAGCTTTGGCTCAAACGCCAGCATCGGCTGGGGCTATGTCTAGTCTTAGCGCTCGCTGTGTGCTTGCTAGTAGTCACTCCTGCCTCCTCTGGGGAGGTTTTGCAGACCACCCTGAGCAACATGCAGCAGTCACAGCAGTGGTGGGATAAGTTATGGCAGGACACCTTTTCTGATTCCCCAAACCCCAATAGTATCTCCATCTATACGTTTGCGACCGCTGTGAGATTCCTCCTGGCGGTTGGCTTGCTATTCTGGCTGTTTCAGTACGGGCAGAAGATGGCTGAGTCTAAGGGGATGGCTCAAAGTATCTCCATCAACACCCAGTTCTTTATCCCAGTTGTCCTCGTGATGATATTCCTGAGCAACCAGGGGCAATACTCAAGGCTGCTGGCCTATGGCTTGAGGGATATTGAGAACTCCTGGACAAACGGCGTCCTGGCGATGGATATTGCTGGACAAAACATTCGCACCGCACTTAATGATCAGCTTCTAACCCAAGACACCAAGGATGTGCTGGCTCAGCAGGCGCAAAAATGTATGCAAATGCCGCAGCCAGAAGTTAACTTGCCTTCTGTCACCCGGCCACCTCTAGACCCGAACAAACCTCCACTAACAATCCAGCAGGAGCAGGCGTATGACTACCTGGAGTGTATCCAAAAGCTAGGTGATCTGGCTGAGCAGAAAAAACAGGATGCCCTGACTAAACAATGCTCCAACATCCAGGGAGTGCGCGGCATTTGTAGCACCTTCCTCAAAACGGTTGAAAAGGCGAAGACAGGTGCGGAACAAAATAAGCTGAGTGAGCTGGAAAAGCGGACCAAGAACATTCCCCTCACCAACCGCAACCCCTATGCTTCTCCGGTAGAAATGGGAGATTTTCTGGGTGGAGCTATTACAACGGCGGCCTATGGCCCCGTCCTCAGTTGGACCCAATGGTTGTGGACGGGGTTCTTGGAGATGGCGCAATGGCTTTCCGGTCTTTTTGCCCCCATGTTCATTGCCGTATCGCTCATCCCTGGTCGGCAGAACCTGTTCGTGACCTGGTTGATTGGCTTTCTGACTATTGGCTTAGCCAAGCTTGCCTACGTGGTGGTCATTGGGGTGGTCGCGGCACAACTGTCAGACCAGGCCGTGATCTTCGGCTCAGATATGCGCTTTCCAATGGCACTAGGGTTATTTGCCCCAGCCGTGTCCTTTGCTGTGGTGACGGGTGGGGGACTTGCGGCAGCGAGTTCATTTCGTAACCAGGGCTTCGCGGTAGCTGGGGCAGTTGGTGGGGCTGTCACCAGTGCCTTTGCAGGGGTGGCCTACTCCTATTTTCGTTATTCCGATAGAAGCCGTTGATGCGCTATTCCCCAACCCCTTATCTTTAGTGAGATTCCAGGGATGAAAACCGAATCAAGACCCAAACCCAACTTAGAGTTTGAGCGAAGCAACCCCCTGTTCCAGCCATCGCGCTTCC
>CADCWO010000172.1 GCA_902806435.1 uncultured Synechococcales cyanobacterium
ACCAGGAGTTTTCGATGGGGTTGAAGTCCGGCGAATAGGGAGACAGATACACCAGCCGAGCACCTGCGGCTTCAATCGCGGCTCGGACTCCTGCGACTTTGTGAGCCGGTAGATTGTCTAGGGCGTATCTGCAAAGTCTGGATATAGCGTAATGAGCTATTTCAACCAGATGAGAATCGCCGCAATCATCAGCATTGCTAGGTAGTTTTCGGCTCGCTTTTCATAACGAGTAGCTACCCGACGAAATTGCTTAAGGCGATTGATTAGCCGTTCAATGCGGTTACGCTCTCGGTACAGTCCACGATTGAAGCGGGGTTGGCGTTTAGCATTCTTGCGCTTGGGGATGACTGGTGTGGTGTGCTGACGACGTAAAGTACGGCGAATCATTTGAGCGTCATAGCCTTTGTCACCTATCAAGTAGCGAGGACGTTGCTTCGGTTTTCCCCGTCCACTACGCTTGACCTTTAGTGCAGTATTGAGAGTGCTAAATCCTTTAACATCACTGCGTTGCCCTTGCGTCAACACAAACTGCATCGGTTTACCCATGCCTTCGGCTTGGATATGAATCTTGGTACTGAAGCCGCCTTTTGAGCGTCCGAGTGCCTCTTGTTGGTGCATCTGCTCGACACTGAGCGATTGTTTTTCTACATTCAGTTCCCCCTTTTTGCTCCCCCTGCGTGTTGGTGAGCACGGACGATGGTACTGTCGATAAAATGTACTTCCCAATCGATTTGATTCGCGGCATCGGCGGTCTGCTGCAAGCGATTTAAGATCTCCTGCCAGATCCCTTGGGAGCGCCAACGATAAAAGCGGCTCGATACCGTCCCGCGTGACCCATAACGAGCGGGTAAATCGTCCCACGGTGCACCCGTGCGATGAATCCACAAAATGCCGTTGATAATCGCTCGATGGTCGGCAGCAGGTCGCCCAGTACGCGCTTTTGTTGGCAGCAACGGATGAAGTTTTTGCCATTGAGCATCATTTAGGTCGCCACGATGTAGCGGCATAAAAAGTTACTCCGGTTAGTTTTCAGATATTAAAATACTCATATTCTTATCTTTTCTTCCACTACATCTAGTGTCACTTTTGAGTTTGCAGATACGCCCTAATCTCGACTTTATCCATCAGGCTGCGTAGCACAGCAAGTCAGACCAAGCGTTGAAGAGGTGGCGGGGAACTTGAACCGTGTCTGATTCCACAGCCGACATTTGAGAAGTTCGCATCTGCCAAAGCTGCTGTCTCACAAGCGCTAGGGCATCAGCAAAAGTTGGTTTCAGTTTCTGATACCAGGCTGCTTTGGGAAGAACAAAAGGATGCTGGAGTTGCTCCTGATGAGCCAGGAGTACTACGATTGAGAACAAGGCAAGCAAAGCAGGGGTAGTCCGTAGGACGGCTAGCTCAGACCACTGTCGTTGAGATTCAACCCCCAAGTGTGCTCGAACTTCCGCAAAGGTGACTTCGAGTTGCCAGCGCTGCCGGAACCAGTGCAAGATTTGGCTGGGTTGAGCCGAGAGGTCGGTACACAGAAGTGCTTGGGGTGGAAACTGACCTTTCGGGTCTCGGATCAACAGCCAACGAATAGGGACAGCAGGCAGTCCAGTGTGATACCACACAGCCGTGTGTGAGGCGACTTGTAAGGAATAGCCACCCTGGCCATACCAATCCTGAACCACGATTGTGTCCCAGGGAGTGTAAGGATTCTCGATGAGAGCTTTGAGGGTGGGCAGTCGTTTGCCAACCTTACGAGGACGACCCATCTGTTTGGCTTGACGCTCAGGAGCAGGATGATAAAGGGCAGCATCCAGGCGTAATCGCGTCACAACATGAACAGGTTTGGGAAGCTGCCGTAGGGCTTCCAGCAATTCCAGAGCAGCAAAACTACTGTCAGCAACCAGGACAATTGCCCGATGGGGGACCCAGCGTCGCACTTGCGTTAACATCTGCCGTGCCCAGTCAGTAAGGGTTTTATGACGATGTCCACAGGCTTGGTCATGCCGCTTAGAGGGTGCCAAAACGGTGAAAAACGGGAGTGCCCAGACTCGGTGTGCCCAAGGAATGTCTACCAGTAGCATCAGACTTAGCCAGCGCAACCCACTGGTTTTGACTAAGTGACTATCACTCGAACGGACTGGGTCACGGTAGATGCCTCTTGCCGTAATCCGCTGGCCCCATCGCCGCTCAATGGTGTCATCAATGCCAATCACTAACACCCCACCCGCTGCAAAGACACTGACAAGTTGTTGGAATAAAAGCCGACTGGCATGACGACTGGACCATACAGCACGGCTGAGCACCCGATGATAATTCTGAAAATGCTGCTCATGCTGTAACCCCAGCACTCGCAAAATTGCACTGACCGTTCGTTTCCCAGGTGCAAGCATCGCACCCACCAGCAGCACGATTGCTGATTCCCACACAGGTTTGGAAAATAGGGGGGCAAACGTTAGGATCAAGGGCAGAAATTCTTTGGGTAGCAAGTTCATTAGGAAAAATCAAACAACGCTGTCCTGATCTTGCTACCTTTCCTCCT
>CADCWO010000173.1 GCA_902806435.1 uncultured Synechococcales cyanobacterium
TGATAGTGGCGGATGGCTCGGCAGTCCCCAACCTGGGCTTTGCGTTTGAGTCATAGGTCTAAGGTGTTGCAACTGATATTTAACATCCGACTGACATCTATTTTGCGTTCTCCTCATTCCACTGCAGTGATTGCTTTGATGCGCAGGTCATCACTGTAGGGCGCGGGCATAGGACTTCCTGTTACTCTTTTCCCCTACTATACGTCTTAATGCAACTCCGTAGAGCTATATATACAAAGATCTGAATGCTGACGCTTTAATCCCTATTGCTCATCAATGTAGTTGTCCATGGCAGACCAAATGAACGGCTACCAAGTTAGGACCATGGTTTGTTCCTCCCTGACAACGTGGAATGTTGTGGTGGATGTGGATATATTCTCCATAATTGTCTTTATCGCGATCGCAGCCGTAACGGTTTTGATTGAAACCCAGTAAAGCTAAGCCTAAATAGATACATCTCTGTATAGCTATTGTTTGCCGCTGCGTCTACTGAAGTTTGCTCAACGACTACTAGCAAGTTCAGCAAAATAACACAGAACGATCGCTAGACTGCAAATCCAGGCGATCACTCCCTTCGCTGATATAGCACAGTTGAACCGATGCTCTGTGTTAGAATCCGCCCATGCCCCAAGCAGACGCTATTAAAGAGACAATAACGGGTGAATCTGAGCCACTTGCAGACCATAGTGTTTTAAGCTGGGCCAGTCACCGCAGCATCTTAAGCATTGCCAGTAGCGGTAGCATTCTCAGCATTGGCAGTGCGGGCAGTATTTTAAGTATCGGTAGTACTGGCAGTATTTTAAGTATCGGTAGTACTGGCAGTATCCTGGGTTGTTTCAGCGCCGGAAGTATTCTCTCTGTCCTCAGCTTTGCCAGCATTTTAGGGGTGTTGCAATTTAACTTCGGTGCTTTCTGGAAGTAGTTTGAGGAGCCATCGGTAAAGGCGATCGCTATCCTCTGGGTCACTTAGGATAAACTAAAAGCGAATAGCCCTGAGCAACACTAAAAAAACATTACTGTTGCGAAGCCTACGTCAGTAAAGCTAGAAGAGTTTTTGGCACTACCGGAGATAAAGCCTGTTAGCGAATACATTGACGGTAAAGTGATTCAGAAGCCCATGCCAAAAGCACGCCATTCTCGACTTCAGGGAAAGCTGATTGATGCGATTAATCGAGTGGCTGAAGAACAACGAATCGCGTATGCATTTCCAGGGTTGCGCTGTACTTTTGCAGGTAGATCGATTGTCCCGGATATAGCAGTCTTATTAACCCGGCAATTGAAGAGGCTACAGGTCGAGAGGTAGAATTGAGGCATGAAAAAACCGGATGCCCGATTGCTCAATCCCACGACGGTTTTGTTGCAAAAAATAGGCGTTCTGGTAGGGTAGGAGATTCTCGTCTGTAAAGTCTCTGCTTCATGTCTAAGTCACATTTGTTTAAGTGGCGCCATTTCTTACCTGCAATCATCTTGCGCTGCGTGCGCTGGTACTGCCGCTACTCACTTAGCTACAGGAATGTGGAAGAATTAACCCAAGAACGCGGCCTGAGGATTGAATGGTCAACCGTATTCAGGTGGGTCTAGGCTTATGCTCCTCAGTTGGACAAGCGCTGCCGTCGGTATCTGCGTCCCCCTACTGAATCTTGGAGAGTCGATGAAGTCTATGTGCAGGTCAAAGGTCAAGGGAAGTAGCTGTATCGAGCCGTTGACAAGTACGGGGATACCTTGGACTTTCTCCTCACAGCTAAGCGGGATGCGACTGCTGCAAAACGGTTCTTTCGCAAAACCATCAATGCTAGAAACAGCACAACGCCAAGCGTGATTAATACCGATCAGCATAAAGCTTATCCGCCAGCAATGGCTGCACTCCAGGAAGACAAGAGGCTGCCACAATCTACCAAGCTGCGACAGCACAAGTACCTCAACAACGTGATTGAACAGGACCATCGCTTCCTGCAGAGGCTAATCAAGTCAGGCTTAGGATTTAAATCCTTCAACACAGCCCGAAGGACCATCAAGGGCTATGAAGCAATGAACATACTACGCAAGGGACAAGTGATAGGAGTATCAAAAGGAGATGTGCTAGCTCAACTGAATTTCATGGCCCAAATTTTCGAGGTCACTGCCTAAGTAAAGAAATAGGTGAGGCAATTCACGTTTTTTCGATTTTTGCAACACAACCCAGCCAAGTCTATCGCAATCGAACCAAAGACTTTGATGAGCACTTAATGCTGACAGCTGCCGGATTATGGAACTTTTACCTAATGGCTGCTTAAGCAAAATTCATCCATCAAGCTGCATTGCCTCGCTTGTCTCTTATTTTCCAACAACTCTATTACTATTCATCATTGCTAAACCTATTACTACCCAAGTGGATATAGCGTATTCGGAGCAAAAGGCCTAGGGTAACTTGCTTCATTAACCAATAAAATATCGTGATTACGACGAACGTTATAGCGATGACTACTAGGGGGCGTTTTGCAGTTAACCCATTTGCTGTTGTCAGAAGTACATTACCAGGATCAGCAACT
>CADCWO010000174.1 GCA_902806435.1 uncultured Synechococcales cyanobacterium
ACCAGCAACAAGCCGCCAAAGGCACTCAGCAAGATGCTAGCCGAAACTTGCTGGATGAAAAAAACCCCTAGTTGGGCTGTAACGACCGCTGGAAGCCCCAGCCTGAGGACGCGCTGATAGCTTAAACTACCCCTACGCCAGTTGTGCCAACTTCCAGAGGCGGCGATCATACACTTGGCAAAGGTAGTGGTTGCGACCGATTGCAAAGGTGCAATCCCTGCACTAACCATTAGCGGTACAAGCAGTACACCCCCACTAATCCCTGAGGCTCCGGCGACCGCACCAGCTATGAAGCCGCTTAAACCAAGAGATATCCCGTATAAAGGGTGCATGAGAATAACCTTGGTAAATGAAAAACAGCTTAAGCTGCGTTCGCAAAAGCTTTTGCTTTTCGCGGTTTAACATACACTAGCTGCTGCGATTGAAGTTGTAACTCGTCAAGCTCTTCCCGCGTCAGATAGGCAGTTACCTCCTGTCCATCCTTCAGCCGCAACTCGACTTCGATTTCCCAACCTAGATGCACAATCCGGTTGATTCTGGCTGAAACAGAGGTTAGATCAGGCTGGGTATAGATCAAAATGTCATGGGGACGCAGAAAAACCTGAGAACTGGGGGATTCAAAAGAGGAGCGAAAAATGCCAGCACTACTGGATAACACATTTACAGGACCGACAAAACTCATGACAAACGGGGTCGCTGGATTATCATAAATCTCTGCTGGCGGGCCAACTTGTTCAATCCGGCCTTTGTTGACTACTACAATTTCGTCGGCCAGTTCCATTGCTTCTTCTTGGTCGTGGGTAACAAAGACCGTTGTGACATCAATCTGCTCATGGAGATGTCGTAGCGAAGCCCGCAGTTCTTTGCGAACTTTGGCATCGAGGGCCCCAAAAGGCTCATCTAGTAGCAACACTTGAGGATTGACTGCTAGGGTTCTGGCTAAGGCAACCCGTTGCCGCTGTCCGCCAGAAAGCTGGGAAGGGTAGCGATCGGCCCAGCCTTTTAATTGGACTAGCTCAACCATCTCCTCTACCCGCTGCTTAATCCTGGTCTTGGGAACTTTACGCAGCTCTAACCCAAAGGCAATATTCTGGCGCACGGTCAGGTGCTTAAATAACGCATAGTGCTGAAAGACAAAGCCAATGCCGCGATCGCGCACTTCTTGCCGGGTTCTGTCTTTTCCATTGAGCCAAATTCTGCCGCTATCTGGGGTTTCTAATCCAGCAATTAGCCGCAATAAGGTTGATTTGCCAGACCCGGAAGGTCCCAATAAGGCGACGAGGGAACCACTTTTTACTTCTAGATCAACCTGATCAATGGCTCAAAAGGAACCAAACTGTTTCGAGACGTTTTCAATTAAAATTCCCACAAAAGATCCTCCTAAAATCACCCTTGAGCAACCGGCAATGTACAGCAAGTTGAGTCAAACTATAGTTCAAGATACTACGGTTTGTCTATCGAGATTAAGTAATTGATATTAATATTCTTCTTGCACTTGAATGTGCCCCAAGGTGTGAAGATTTAGCTAGGCTGCTCTATTAACTTTGGACTGTTAAACCAAGGCAGTGGGTAGGGGATGCTGTTTTTTTGCTCTAGAATCAGGACCAAGATTGAAGGCAAGTCGCTCACAAAGGTCATACTGCATGTCTTACCTTGTACCGCTTCTACTGATTGGGTTGACTGCTGGCATTGCCGGCGGCCTGTTTGGAATTGGGGGAGGCGCGATCATGGTCCCAGCAATGGTACTGCTTTTAGGGCTAGATCAAAAGTTTGCTACCGGTACCTCTATCGCTGCTCAGATTCTACCGATTGGTGTTTTAGGGGCGCTGGTCTACTATCGCAACAATAATCTCAACATTAAATACGCGCTCATCATTGCCCTGGGTTTAGTCGTTGGCAACTTTATCGGGGCCCTCTTCGCCAATCAGCCCTTCATCAGCAGTGAGATTGTGAAGAAGCTCTATGGCATCTTTCTTTTAGTAATCGGCTTGCGGTATTTGCTATTTCGATAGCCCAACCAGCGATTCTGGCTCATTACGTTTGACGAGGGACGCTGTTTGAAAATCGGGTTGTAAGTTGCCTTCAGATGCTGGTACAACGTTCTCACTGCTGCCAGCCGTTGGGTGCCATGAGCGGACACAATAGAATGAATAGAACGTTGCTTCCCTTAGGCTCCATGACCTCTGCTAAACGCCAGCAATCTGCTCAGAATAGAGTTGCCTATTCTGAATTTGGTACCAGGCCAACTAACAATGAAAGCTTAGAAGCCTTGTCCCGGCCAGAGTTACCTCCTGCTCAACAAAACTTGCGAGTCCAAACTTCTCGCAAAGGTCGCAAGGGTAAAACGGTAACGATCATCACCGGATTTCAAAATAAACCAGCATCCCTAACCGAACTTGTCAAGAAACTGAAAGCCCAGTGTGGAGCGGGTGGCACGGTGAAAGAAAATGAGATTGAAATTCAAGGGGATCACCGCCAAAAGCTAATCGAAGCTCTCACCCAGTTAGGATACAAGTTGAAAGCTAGTGGTGGCTCTTAGAAGTTGGTTGAAATTGCCTCCACCGGGCAAGTCGAGACGCACTGCTCACAGACAACACAGCGGGAGCGGTTAAATTGTAGGTGAAAGCTCTGCGGGTCAAGCGTTAGGGCCTCCGTCGGACAAACTCCGGTACACAAACCGCAGTCAACACAAATATTTTCATCAATTAAGATTTCGCGACTGGTTAGAATCACTTCGATTTCTTGCGATCGCATCCAGTCCATTGCGGCATCGAGTTGATCAATATCTCCAGATAGTTCTACAACCAGTTTTCCTACCTGGTTGGGGGCAACCTGCGCCCGGATAATATTTGCTGCCACATTAAAATCTTTTGCCAAACGATAGGTGACTGGCATTTGAACGGTTCGTTGCGGAAAGACTAACGTGACCCGCTTTTTCACAGTGTAATTAGAAGTTGTGGGCTGCTAAGGCCATCATAGCTGTCTGGAGATTAGGCTGTGGTTGAGGATTCATTAACCCCTCCCTTGGGGCTCGGCATCACCAGCACTTTATCTACCCGGTGTCCATCCATAGCAGTTATCTGGAAGCAAAGTTTATCCCAATCAAAACGCTCGTTCACAATCGGAATATGGCCCAGTTGTGTCAAGACAAAACCACCCACCGTCTGGTACTCCACTCCTTCCCCTTCCGGTAGATGCCGGATGCTTAGGAGGTCCTTGAACTCCTCAATCGCTAACATACCGTCTAATAACCAAGAACCATCCTCGCAGTGTAATGCCTGGGGTTCTGTTGGTTCATTGCCCGTGTGAATATCGCCAACAATCGCTTCCAAAATATCATTGAGACTGACTAACCCTTGCATGACACCATATTCGTCTATGACGACTGCCAGGTAACTCCCCGATTTGCGAAATAAATCGAGGGTATTTAGCGCCCGCATACTTTCTGGAACGTACAAGGGATGGGTCAAAAGGGCAGCTAAATCAATGGGTGACCTTGCCAAACGGGCGGCTAAAAATTCTTTGGCTCCGATTAAACCCAAGGGATGATCAATACTGCCCTCACAGACTAAAAAGCGAGAATAGACGCTACTTGTAATCTTTTCCTCAAGCTTGTTGAGCGGCTCACTAATGTCAAGCCAGGTAATCTCTCGCCGGGGCGTCATGAAGGCACTAACCCGCTGTTCCCCGACTCGAAACACTCGCTCTACCACATCTTCTTCAACGTCTCCGAGAAGACCAGCTTTATGACTGGCTGAAACTAACAGTCTCAGCTCTTCAGGAGAATGAATAAATTCCTCGCTTGTGCCTGTTTGTAGGCCGAGCAGAACAAGGACGAAGTTACCTAAACTATTCAGAAAAACAATAGCCGGACGAAATATTGCCAGGTAAAGTTCTAGCGGCTTAACTGAAAATAAAGCAGTTTCCTCTGGCCGCTGTAAAGCCAAACTTTTTGGTGCCAACTCCCCTAGGACGATATGTAAGGCTGTGATGATCGTAAATGCAATCACCACCGCTAGAGTATTGGAACCAAGGGTTGCTAAATTTTCAGGTAGGAAGTGGAAAGCAGGCTCAATCACGGCCGCAACCGCTGGTTCTCCTAGCCAGCCAAGCGCAAGAGAAGCCATTGTGATGCCAAGCTGGGTAGCTGCTAAATAGGTGTCTAGGCTGTTGACGGCGCGTTGCAGTGTCTTCGCCTGAGGGTGGCCTTCTTCTATTAGTTGGCCGATTCGGCTGCGGCGCATAGAAACTAAAGAAAATTCAGCAGCAACGAAGAAGCCATTCGCCAGAACTAAGACCATCACTGCTATCAGCTTGCCGGCTATTAGCAAGCCAGATGAACCATCCATAAATTGGCCTTGAAATATAAGAGGCTGTGAAGCTACTGATCTTGATCTGGGCTCGTGAAGATACTTTACTCTGATTTATTTAAGTCAATTCTATATCCGCAGACCAGGTAACAGTGACTACTGACATGCCTACACTCACGTTAGAAGCTTTGAGACTAAATAAGGTAAATACTTTTATTTGTAAGGATTGAGACTGAAATCCCATGTAGGCCAACTCTTAAATGGAGGCAGAAATGTCCCACGCGAGGTCCATCATGGCAATGAACGTTACCCAAAAGCTGATCAAGTCTCACTTGGTTTCCGGGTCAATGCTTCCGGGTACAGAAATTGGGCTCAAAATTGACCAATCGCTTACCCAGGACGCCACGGGGACTATGGTAATGCTGGAACTAGAAGCGATGGGTCTTGAGCGGGTAAAAACTGAGCTTTCCGCCCAGTATGTTGATCACAACCTGCTGCAAACCGATTATAAGAATGCCGATGACCATTTGTTTCTGCGTTCCGCCTGCCAGCGTTTCGGCATCTGGTACAGCCGACCCGGTAATGGTGTTAGCCATCCCGTGCACATGGAACGGTTTGGTGTTCCTGGCAAAACACTGATTGGATCAGACAGTCATACTCCCGCTTCAGGCGCTCTTGGTATGTTGGCTTTCGGGGCTGGTGGGATTGATGTGGCAATGGCGATGGCTGGTGAACCAATGTTTCTCAAGATGCAAAAAGTCTTAGGCGTTAAGCTTACCGGCAAATTACCCGACTGGGTAAGTGCTAAAGATGCCGTCCTCGAAATGCTGCGACGCTATGACGTCAAAGGTTGCCGGGGCATGATTATTGAGTACTACGGGCCAGGGCTTGAATACCTAAGCGCCATGGATCGGCATGTGATTGCCAACATGGGTACTGAGCTGGGAGCAACCACCACCGTTTTCCCGTCGGACCAGGAGGTGAAGCGTTTTCTTACGGCTCAAGGTCGTGGTGAGGATTGGGTTGAGTTAGTCCCCGATCAAGGGGCTGGATATGATCTGGATGACGAAATCAACCTTTCTGAGTTAGTTCCCCTGATTGCTTGCCCCAGCAGTCCAGGCAATGTAGTGACGGTCAGAGAAGTTCAAGGGCGACCCATTAATCAGGTTGTGATTGGCTCATCGGCTAACCCCGGCTTGCGAGATTTCTGGATTGTCAGTCAGATTGTCAAAGGGCGTGTCACCCATGACCGGGTCTCTTTTGACGTTAATCCAACTTCCCGTCAAATCGTTGAAACTTTAGCGGTGATAGATAATGCTTTTCTAAATCTGATCCAGGCAGGGGCACGTTTTCACCAAGCAGGTTGTATGGGTTGTATCGGTATGGGGCAGGCTCCGGCCTCTGATCAGATCTCGCTGCGAACGGTGCCGCGTAACTTTCCTGGGCGCTCCGGCAATGCCGATGATCAAGTGTATTTGTGCAGCCCTGAAACTGGCGCTGCCTCAGCGTTGACGGGAGAAATTACTGACCCCCGCGATCTAGAAAAAATTTACGGCATGACTTACCCTAAGTTCGTGCCGCCAGCAAAAGAGCTGATCAACACTGAAATGCTCGTACCACCGCCAGAGCATGGCAGTCATGTTCAGTTGGAAAAAGGTCCAAATATTATGTCATTTCCGCAATTTGGGGCATTGCCGGATCGGGCTTCTGTTCCTGTAGTGCTGAAAGTGGGTGACAACATATCCACGGATGAAATTCTACCAGCCGGAGCGCGGGTTCTCCCTTATCGAAGTAATATTCCAGGAATTAGCGAGTTTGTTTTTTCTGTAGTTGATGAAAGCTTCTCCCAGAAAGCAAAAGCAGCCCAAGAAGAATTTGGTGGTCACGTTGTCGTTGCTGGCAACAACTACGCCCAGGGTTCGAGCCGGGAGCATGCGGCGATCGCACCCAAATATTTAGGTCAGGTGGCCGTACTCGCCAAATCCTATGCTCGGATCGGTTGGCAAAATCTGGTTAACTTCGGCATCATGCCCCTAGAATTTGTTAACCCTGAAGATTACGACACGATTCAGCAAGGAGATGAACTGGAAATGGTTGGATTACGTGACGCATTGACGGAAGGGCATCCTATTTCAGTCAAAAATAAAACACAGGGTCTGATATATGCAATGACGCACAGCGTCAGCCCTCGTCAAGTCAAAATTCTGCTCAACGGTGGGCTGATCAATGAATTTAAACAAAACTTGAATCTTAAGCAAGACTTAGGCCTTGAGGCAAGCTCCAAGAAATAATACTGGTGTATCTACCCAATCCGCACCTTGCCTCGTTCAACATAAGCTAGGAAAACATCCAGTCCGTTGTAGCCGCCATTCACTCGTCTACGTACTTCCTGCCAGTCATTGGCATGGGCTGTTAGATCAATCTCATGGTCGTAGAAGTAGCTGGCTAGAATCTGAGCTGATATTTCAGGGTCTAGAGCCAAATCTGGGTTGCCCTCTAAATTCACACCTAACTGCTGGCCATACTTGCGGTAGTTAGCGCGTCCAGTCACCTGGATGAACCCGCGTCCATGATAGCGAGCGCCATCACCAGCGTGAGTATTACCTAAGTCTTCACGCCCCTCGTACATCTGTGTGAAATAGGTAGAGCCACCATACTCTTGAATCGTCCGAAAGCCACCAGTTTCAACTCGAATCGTTGCTAGGGCCGCAATTAAGGTCAGCTTATCTAGGATGCCCTTGTCATGGAGAGCTTGAAGTACTCCTGGCAGATAAGTTTTAGCATCCCCTAGGGAACATTGAAGAATGGCCGCGACTGTGTCAGGGCTAACCATCTCCCGTAGCCGGTCAAAACCCGGAATTACCTTGCACTGGATCAGCTCTTTCGCTACTTTAGGGGTCACTTGGGTCTCAGACCAGCCAAAAGCCTTACAGAAACGAGTGATTCCGCTCTGCGTTACAGGACCATAAAGTCCATCAGGTTTACCGATTGGTATTCCTAAGTCACGCAGCCGGATCTGAATCTGGCGCGTTAGCCCAGCATCTTGGGCAACTTCTGTATAAGTCAGGGGTTTGCCACTGGTGCAGATATCTTGCAGTCTCATGACTCACTATGGTATTGGAGTTTGCTTGCCCCAACGCTAACCAACGACCTGTGGATTTGTCAATGCGACAAATAAATTTCAATGAAAGCGAAAGGTTGTGCGATCGCATCTAGGCCGAAGGTGATGATCAAGAAATAGCAACAGCTAATTAGCTTTCCCTGCTTAAGCATCTGTATCTCTTGGAAGATTTGCGGTCTTAACTCCTATGAAAGACTACAAGAATAAACATAGTCTTCACGCTGAACCTACTGCTAGGAGGACGTTATGGGTATTGATGATTTGTTTAGAGGGTTACGCGGTGACCGGGATAACCAGTCAGGAGATAGAGACCGGGAGGAGGACCGCAGGTATAGAGACCGAGAGTATAGGTACCGGGACGAGGGCCGAGAGTCCAAGCACCGGGATGATGAGGACCGGGAATATCGGTACCGGGATGAGGAGCGGGAGTCCAAGCACCGGGATGATGAGGACCGGGAATATCGGTACCGGGACGAGGAGCGACGCTATAGAAGCGACGATGATGACGATGACGATGAAGGGCGGCGTTATAGAGATCACGAGGATGAGCATCGTCGGCACAGGAACCATGATGACGATGATGATGACGATGATTGACCTTTCATCGGAAGGCTATAGGCAGAAAGTAGTCAAGTAGTTCAGGTGCCGCGTAGGTCTCTTTTAATTCGTTAGGCTAGAGGTTGGCTTATTACTCTTAACTGTCTATGTACCACATAGACAAGGGTCGTCGTTGCGCAGGAGGTACTGATGCCACTAGGGATGCTGGTCGAGGGGAAATGGGTAAACGAAGAGAAAGATCGAGACGCCCAAGGAAAGTTCAATCGCACCCCGACAACATTTCGCCGCTGGATTACAGCAGATGGCTCCAGTGGTTTTCCAGCGGAGCGCGATCGCTATCATCTTTACATTTGCTGGGCCTGTCCTTGGGCGCAGCGAACAGCGATTATGCGGCAACTGAAGGGGCTGGAGGATGTAATTAGCCTGTCAGTCGTTGATCCGGAAATTGAGCAAGATGGCTGGGTTTTCTCTGAAGCAGCAGGCTGCATTCCCGATACTGTCAATCATGCCCGTTACCTACGAGACATCTACATCAAAGCCGACCCGCACTACACTGGCAAGGTGACTGTTCCTGTACTATGGGACAAGAAAACCGCCACCATCGTCAATAATGAGTCCCGCGATATTATTCGCATGTTTGATACCGAGTTTAGTGCTTATGCCAAGTCGGATGTAGACTTTTTTCCCCCTGAGTTGAGAGATACGATTGAGCAAACAATTGAGGCGATTTACAACCCGATCAACAACGGAGTTTATCGCTCTGGGTTTGCCACCACTCAGCATGCTTATGAAGAAGCGGTGACGGAATTATTCCAAGCACTAGATCATTGGGAAGCCGTACTTTCCCAGCAACGTTATCTTTGTGGCGATCGCGTTACGGAAGCAGATTGGTGTATATTTACTACTTTGTTGCGTTTTGACCCGGTTTACTATGGGCACTTTAAGTGCAACCTGAGCCGGATTGTCGATTACCCAAACCTGTGGAACTACCTAAAGGACCTTTACCAGCAACCGGGTGTCAGGCAAACCTGCAACCTGGATCATATCAAGCGGCACTACTACAAAAGCCACACCAACATTAATCCAACCCGGATTGTGCCTAAAGGTCCTCTAATCGATTTTGAATCTCCCCATGATCGCGACCGCCTAAGGAGCTTAGTTGTCACCTAGGCTAGACGTTAATCACGCTTTAAATTCCCGTCAACTGGCATTTTTAGCTCTCCGCTCCGTGCATTGGGGAGCATTTGCGGACGTAGCTTTAGATCGGGTCCTGCGGGGTGTAGAGTTAAGCCCTCCAGATCGCCGCTTGCTTACGGAGCTAGTGTACGGCAGTGTGCGGCGGCAGCGCTCTCTCGATGCCCTGGTCAGCCAGCTTAGCAAAAAACGTGTAGAGCAGCAGCCACCTGAGCTACGCAGCATTTTACACTTGGGCCTGTATCAACTGCGTTACCTCAACCAGATTCCTGCTGCTGCTGCTGTCAATACTACGGTGGAATTAGCGAAGCAGAATGGGTTTAAGGGACTGAGCGGCTTTGTCAATGGGTTGCTGCGGCAGTATATCCGGCTGGCTGAATCGCAAGACCCCCTACATCTACCGGAGAACCCAGTTGAACGCTTGGGAGTATTGCACAGCTATCCTGACTGGATCGTCACGGTGTGGCTAGAGCAGCTTGGCTTGGCAGAAACCGAACAACTCTGTATTTGGCTCAATCAACCCCCTACCCTCGATCTGCGGGTGAACCCGCTGCGATCATCTGTGGAAACAGTCCAGTTAGCCCTAGAAGCAGCAGGCGTAGCTGTCCAGCCACTACCTCATCTGACGCAGGGTTTGCGGCTGATGCAAGCTGGGCCCATCCCTAGCTTGCCCGGTTTTGCGGAAGGTTGGTGGACGGTGCAAGATAGTAGCGCTCAACTGGTGAGCCATCTGCTAGCCCCGCAACCAGGGGAGGTTGTGATTGATGCCTGTGCAGCGCCCGGTGGTAAAACAACCCACCTGGCAGAACTAATGCGGGATCAGGGTACGGTGTGGGCCTGCGATCGCGCTGCCTCACGCTTGAGGAAATTGAAGGAGAATGCCAAGCGCCTCAACCTGCACGCCATTCAAACCTGTGTTGGGGATAGCCGCGATCTACCCCAATTCATCGGCCAGGGCGATCGCGTTTTACTAGATGCTCCTTGCTCTGGCCTCGGTACCCTGCAGCGCCATGCCGATGCTCGTTGGCGTCAAACTCCAAAAACGGTTAAGGAACTTGTAATCTTACAACGTCAGCTACTCCAGCAAACGGCTGCTTACGTAAAACCGGGTGGCGTTTTGGTCTATGCTACCTGCACCCTGCACCCAGCTGAGAACGAGGCCGTGATTCAGCAGTTTTTGACCCATCAATCCGGCTGGCAAGTTGTTCCCCTAGCTCCCAGCTCCCCAGCAGCAGCGTTCTCAACACCGGAAGGTTGGATCAAGGTCTGGCCCCATCGACACGCAATGGATGGCTTCTTTATGGTCCGCTTAAGCCGCACCAGGGCTGGTTAAAACAAAGCTTTTAATCTCCGCAAACCCAAGGTCATACTCACTAAAAAGAGCAGGCCCATAAAGCCCGCTAGCGGATTGTGATTAATTCCGGTTAGCCAGCTAGGAACTTGCTGGGAATAATTTACTAAATTGCCAACATTAACAATGTAGTATCCCCAAACCAAACCTCCATGCAGGCCAATGGGCAAACCCAAACGACCCTGGCATAGCCGCTTTGCCTGCACTAGCATCGAACCTAGTAGCAACAGCCCGAGAAACTGAGGCCAGCTTTGCCGGATCACCTCCCAGGGCTTGATGAAGTGCAAAAGGGCAAACACAGTACTACAAACCCAGAGAGAAACTTGGGGTCGATAATCCCGCTCTAGTTCATCCAGCAACCACCCCCGAAAGACTAGCTCTTCCGCCAAGCCAATCCCTAAGGCTACAGCTAAGCCTTCCAAGATCACCTTAGATAATTCCAGTGTCACTGACTGCCAAACTAACCAGCCTAAGCTGGCCTCTAGGATAAACAAGCCAAAAATACACAGCAAGCTAAAGGTCAAACCTAGCAGTAGCTCCTGCTTGCCTCGCAGGCCATAGTAATGTAACGGTTGTGGCTGCTGGTAAACATTTTGCCCCCAAAACCGCAGCAAGAACACAAATATGGCATACAGCAGCAGTATCGTGGCAATGCTGACGGTATTAGTAGTACCCCACCACCAATAGACCGGTCCGGCGATAGGTAGCCACAACCCCAGCAAAATGAGGATAAAAATTCCTAGTCTTATTGGAGCTGGGAAGCCGGCAACATTACGTAGGTTTAACCGCAACTCACATCTAGTTCAGTAAGGACATCCTGAGCAGCTTGGCCCCTTTATTCATCAGGCTCAATAGTACTGGTTAAACCGTGCAATTTCAGGGTTTCGCAGTAAAATTCCGCGTGCTCCTGGGCACAGGTGATCACTAGGGCAACTCCACTGCTGTGGGCTTCCATCATGATGTTGACTGCTTGTGGTTGCGTCAGGCTAGAAACTGTTTTCATTAGTGTTTGCACGACGTGTTCCATTGAGTTGAAATCATCGTTATGTAACAACACACGGTAACGGGGGGCAATCTTACGGGCTGTGGAACGTTTTTCAATAGTCTCGACAGATCCTATCGGCACAATACCCTCACGGAAACGCTTCAAAAGTTTTCTGTTACATGTCGATCACGAGGGTTGCAAAAGCAATTAGAAAAAGATTCCAGTCTTTCTATAAGCCACAAATCTCTATCTAAAACCTATCAAGAGATTAGATAGAGCCAATGTTTTGGCGGTTGTGAAGCAACCCATTACTTTTTATAACATTCATTTCTTGGTTCGATCACCCGTTGCCACTCCTAAATTTTGCCCTTGCTGAGGGAAGCCATTTAGGGGGAATATTTCTACAACTCTAACCTTACAATTGATATTTATGCTGGTGCAAAAGCTGAATGCCTGTCCAGAATTCATAGCGGGAGATCATACGGTCTTAAGAGAGCTGCTACATCCGGATAAGCAACCTTTGGAACTTCGCTATAGCCTAGCTCATGCAACGCTCCCTGTCGGTAAAGCTTCAACTCGGCACTCCTTAAAGACGGCTGAAGTCTATTACATCCTTAACGGTATAGGAGAAATGCACATCCAGGAGGAAGTTCAAATCCTTAAATCGGGTGACGCAGTATATATTCCTCCCAATGCCGTGCAGTTTATCCGCAATTGTGGCAGTGAGCCTTTGATGTTTATCTGTATCGTTGATCCAGCTTGGCGGCAGGAGGCTGAGACTGTCTATGACTCAGCCCCTAGCTAGCCTCATCCGAGGATAGCTTTGTTCCGTTAGCTGAACTTAACTGGCTCAGTTGTTGCATTGCAATGACCATCAATGACTTGCTGGCATTCGAGGACAGAGACCCGTTGCTGCATCGCCGTAACTAGAGCTTCGTAAGCACTCCAATTCTCCTGTAGCAGACTGCGGGCCCGTAGCGCCGCAGCATGCTCTTTTTGTTGATAATTCTGCTGCAGTTGGGTCCATAGCTGCTTGAGTTTACGGCGATCGCCAGCTCCCCCCTCAAATGTTCCGTAGACTAAAGTCTCAGCTACCACACCTGCCATCCAAACCGTACAGTAACGCTCTACTAACTGCGCCGACTGATTACCCTCCAGTTCGCTACAGTCGAAAGTCACACCCCCTTGGCCTGCTTGCCTATGCTTAAATGCTTCCCAGGCACTCAGCGTATAGGCAGTGATCGGAATATTTAACAGGTGAGCCGTTAGGAAATGTCCTGCTTCATGATGGAGAATTCGGGCTTGGTAGTGAGGAGAGCGCTGGGCTACCCAATCTAGTAGTAAGGTCAGGCCTTGTCCCTGAAAACCTGCTGCATCCACCGTTAGAAATCCGAGGGTACCTAAGGTCACAAAGGTTGGTACTAAGGGAGATAGGTGAAAAAAAGGTCCTAACACGATGGAGCAGGTAACACCAAAGATCAAGACTGCTAGGGAGTTGAGCGCGACTGGTGACATGAAGTGCAAAAGATACTTATGTTCTAATCTAGCGGCTGGCGTGTCCTTTAGCGTGTTAAGGCTAATCAACCAGGTATCTTCATGGGCTGGACTGAGTGTCATTTTGATCGAGACCAGGCTCCTCAACCGGCGGATTCACTTCCAGATTAAGGCTCGGTTCTCCAGTAGCGTCAATCTCTTCGTTGGTCGCTGGTTCTTCGACCGGAGTTTCCTCTAAGCTGGGGCTTTCGGGATCACTAGGCAGAGGTGTAGTTTCTTCAGTAAGGGTTTCAGCCGCAGCACGCTGACGCCAGATCGCATCGCGTTCTGCGGTCCAATCAGCGATCGCACGCTGCGCTTCGTCATAAAGAAAACGCTCTGGACCAATCTGAGTCGCGGTGGCAATCGCTGCCGTCAAACTACCTTGACGGGCCAGTTCCGTGGCTTGATCAAGGATAGGTTGATCTTCTGGCCGCTGGATTTGGGCTACCCACTCATCAATTGCTGCTTGTGCCTCTACATAGAGCGGGCGGTCGGTTGTAATTTGTTGAGCCATTTCTACAGCTTTTACTAACTGACCTTGCTGGGCAAAGGCCTTGGCACGCTCAAGCAGCGGTTTGTCTTGAACCAGCTGGTATTGACGTGACCACTCCGCGATTAAAGTTTGGGCTTCGACTCGTAAAGCTCGACCTAGGGTTATTTGGCTGGCTTGGGCGATTGCCGTTTGCAGGCTCTCAACTGTTCCGTCTAAAGCAAGCTGGAGAGCCTGCGCCAAATAACGCCCATCTTCCAGCTTTTCTAATTGCTGTTGCCACTGGGCAATCAGGGTTTGGGCTTGCTGGCGTTGAGGTTGTTCTCCCTGAATCATGTTCGCCTGCTCAATCGCCAGCTTGTAGCTAAAATCCTGGCCCAAACTAGCAAACCAGTTCGCTAGTTGTAGTTGTGTTAAGTTCTGCACTTGCTGCTCCCAGAAGACAGTTTTAACTTTTGCCTGCTGGTACAAGGGGCGCTCCGGTTGAATTTGCTGGGTAAGTGCCCAAGCTCCCATGTAAGCCCAAACATTGTTTTGCTGCTCTAGAGCCCGCGCCTGAGTGAAATTCACGACATCCTGTGCTTCTGGATAAACCGACGCACTGGTCGGAATATTTTCTGCTACTGACATTGCCGCTTCAAACTGATCGAACTCCAGACGTTCGCTGGCAATACCGAGTAAAAGCTTGCTCCAGCTTTCTAGCTCTGCTTTAGCTTTGTCCGCAACATAACTGTCCTTGGCTACTTTACTGACAAGCGTTAGGGCCTGTGCCAGATCCTCTGGGTTCTGAGTTTGCGCTAAATCTTGAGCTTGCCGCAGCTGTTTCCAAGCTAGCCTTTCAGTTGCCAGCTGAGCATTCAGAACCTTAATCTGCTTACGCCAGTAGTCGTTATCTAGTTGAACAAGCAGCTTTAGTTGTTCTGTAGCTTCTTCCCATCGCTGGGTTTTAAGAGCTGTTTGGGTTTTATCGGTGATCGCGCTTCCCTGCTGCCAATCTGTTTCCCAAGCTTCAATTGTAGCTTGAGCCTCTGAGTAAGCAGGAGTGTTACTTGGAACTACACGCGCAATCGTGATCGCTGCTTTTAGTTGCCCTTGGTCTTGCTTCTGTCTGGCAACTGAGAGAACGGCTTGAGACCATTCATTTCGTAGATGGCTCGCTTGAGGTGCCAAAGGGTGATCTTGAGGCCATTGACTAACTGTCTTTAGAGCAATAAGAAGCTGTTTGATATCCCCTTGGCGCACCGCTTGATCAGCACAATATAATCGCTCTGAATCTGTTGCCAAAGGAGAAAGCCTCTGGCAATTCGGTAAAGGTGGCAATATAGTCAGCCAAAGTAGGGCACCAACCCCAGTACTCCCTGAGACTAATAGTGCCACCAACCAGGGGTGCTTAAGAACGTTTCTACCAATTGGACGTTGACTTCTCAGTTGAGACAAGTCATCCGATGGCGGTACGCTGGAACTCGATGAATCAGCTTCTACCAAGCTTGACTCAGGGGAAACCCCCGAGCTGTTTACCGCATTGCTATCTGTAACACCTGCAATGACTGCTGGAGAATCTTCGCCAGACTCATAGGAGGCTGCTGACTGGAGTTTTCCAGGAGGCAGCGAAATGGTTGATGTCAGCGGATAGCTACGCAGCCACGTTAAGATGCGCGGCAGAATCAGATTGAAACGGATTGAACTCTTCTGCTCACCATTCATCCTGCCCACACACCTTAACTCTGAATAGAAGGAGTTACTTGATGATTACTTAGGAGATCCGAATCTATGCAGTTCTTGGTCTTATCTTGATGATTCTCGGAAACCGAGAAAAGTGTCAAGGTCACTTTTGGGTGACTTGTCCGGCTACTTCAATAACTTTAGTGAAGCTGTCAGGATCAAGAACAGCAAGTTGAGCTAAGCTCTTGCGATTAAGCTCCACGTTGGCCTTTTTGAGATTGCCCATCAGTCGACTGTAGCTCATGCCATGCTCATGGGCAGCAGCATTAATCCGGGTAATCCAAAGGCGACGAAAATCCCGCTTGCGTTTACGGCGATCGCGGTAGGCGTTCCGTAGAGCCTTCATCACCTGTTGATTAGCAATCCTAAACAACCGGGAATGGCTGCCCCGAAACCCTTTGGCTAGTTTTAATATTTTTTTGCGGCGTTTGCGAGCAACGTTACCGCGTTTTACGCGTGTCATTCTTTTATCTTCCTTGAGAGCTTACAGATAGGGCAGCATTAAGCGAACATTTTCAGCGTCACGGTCATCCACAACAGCCATCGTTGAAAGCTGGCGTTTGCGACTTGTTGTTTTATGCTCTAAGAGGTGATTCTTAAAAGCTTTCCGACGCATTAACTTACCACTGCCGCTGCGCCTGAAACGTTTAGCAGCAGAGCGCCGAGTTTTTAGTTTTGGCATGATTCTGAGTATCCATTCAGCACGAACGACGATCTTAATACTACCCGGTCTAGAATTGCAATTGCTTCAATTACCATTCAGCACAGCTCCTATGCAAAAAACCTTGGAAACCGCGATCGTCTAGCTTCCAAGGTTCTAACAATTGCAAGATACAGAAGTAACGTCTAGAAAATAGCGAGCTCAAGAAGTTACATATTCAGAGAGACTACAACTAATGCAACTGGTAGCTGAGATGGTCGCTAGGACTACTGAGCACCCATTTCCATAACTGCGCTCTTCATGAAGTTAATCCGCTGCTCGAAGTCCAGTTGCTTGATCGAATTAGCAAAGTCTTGGGTATTAGAAGGCAGTTCGTAGTCGGAGGGCACTTGAATGATTGTGCCTTCATCCATACCTTGAGCTAAGCGCAGCCACAAATCGAGCTTGGCACTGGAACTTAAAGACTTGTAGGAGTGGCTAACCTCATTATCTGTCCGACCAATAATGTCACGCTGGGCTTGAAGTTGTTGCTCTGGAGACATCTCCCGGACTTGATCGTATAGTGCTCCTGCCGTTGCCTGGGCAGCAGTAGAATTTGCTGGATTAAGTTGCTCTTTGAGATCAAGATAGCCAAACCAAAGTAAAGCAAGTTGAGTATCAACGTCGAAGCTTTGGAACTTTTCTAAGGACTCTTTGGTTGTATTATCTGCAGCGTAGGTCATAAAATTTTCTCCATAAGTAGTAGTTTGGTTTGCTCAAGTACCTAGCAAGATGACTTAAGCGCCTGCTAGAGCTTGATAGTTGCCGTGTTGGTCACAGCAGTTACGTAAGTCTTAAACTTCAGCGCCTGCTTTAGGCTCAGCACCCATAGGTCCAACAATGTCTCGGAATAAGGTCATCTGCTGATCAAATTCCAACCCCTTAATCTGGTTTAGGAGATCTTGGGATTCAGAGGAAAGCTGATAATCAGAAGGCATTGGGATGATTGTGCCTTGGTTCATACCTTGGGCAAGTAAATACCAAAACAGTAACTTAGTCGTGTCACTCAGAGAACCGTACTCCCGGGTAGTCTGAGTGTCTTTGCGCTCTACGAGATCGCGCTGAACCTGTAGTTGCTCCTCATGGGACATTTCTTTGACTTGATTAAATAGACCTTCGGCAATTGCATCAGAGGTCGTACTTGCACCCGGAGCTGCTTGGGTAATTGAGCCCCCCATTTCCTTATAAACAAACCAAAATAAGGCTAGTTGTTCATCAACACCGAGGCTTTGAAAAGCTTGAGTCGGTTTGTTGATTGTTTCATCATTAACAAAAGTCATAGTGACTCCATACGTACAAACTTTTCAAAACTTAACAAAGAGATTAATTAAGTAAAACCTACCGTAGACAGAACTACTAAACACTCCAACGACAGATGCAGAGGAACATAAGCATCAATGGTTTTCTTTCTCGTGCGGTTCTACTTCTGTAGGGGGAGTAATGTTTCCCCTAGCATTCTCTGTGGGTGTAGATGCTGTGTCACCAGCGACTGCTTCGCTCGTCGGATTTACTTGATCTTGGCTTACATCTAGATCAGTTGGAGGTACTGTAGCTGCAGGTGTTTGGGTTGTGTCGCTCAGCTTAGACTTGAGATCATTTACTATGTCCCTTTCCGCTGCCAGTAGCTCTTCTTCCAGCAAAGCCTCAGAAATCGGTTCTTCTGAGTTCGGTTGATCAGTCACATTTCTGTGATGGAACTCAAAGTTTTTACTCGCTTCATCACTCATAATCGCCACTTTTATCCAGATGTCCACATAGTGCAGAATACCTGAAGATACAGTAGCCAGGTTATCCGCACTCACTAATCTACCCAATGAGCGAGGTCGTAGGAGCTTAGAGGACGTACGAATGAAGGAGGCAGAGTAAGGTCTTACAGGTAACCGCTGATAGCCATTTTTTCATGAGCTTTACAGTAACTATTTAATAACTTGTGATACCTGTCGAACCTTCAAGTTAGGCCCATAAAATTAAATCGACTTAAAAATGCTAGAGAGGGACTGCTATGGTTTCCGCTAACCAAGCAAATATAAAACGAGTTGCCATCCTTGTTGAAAATGGTTTTGAAGATTCGGAATTTCAGGTACCCTACAAGGCTTTGAAGTTAACAACCGGGGTAGAGGTCGTCGTCCTTGGTTCACAAGCAAATGCAGAGTACAAGGGCAAGCAGGGCAAGGTTGTTATCAAGTCTAATGGAACAACGACGGAAACAGGACCAGAAACCTTTGATGCCGTTATTGTTCCAGGTGGCATGGCTCCTGATATGATGCGCGTCAACCCCAACACGGTGCGTTTTGTGCAAGCAGCGATGTCACAAGGCAAAATTGTTGCCGCGGTTTGCCATGGACCGCAGGTGCTGATTAATGGTGACCTCCTACGGGGCAAAAAAGCAACAGGCTTTATTTCAATTCGCCAGGATATGGTCAATGCTGGTGCCAAATATATTGACGAACCGCTAGTGGTTGATGGTAATTTGATCACTTCGCGTCAGCCTGGCGATCTAGCAATTTTTACAACCGCAATCCTCAGTCGCCTTGGGTTAGGCGGCAAAAGTGCGGGCTTGCCGGATGAGAATGACCGCGAGGCACAGTGGTGGAAGCTTGCTGATGCCTGGGGTGGTTCTACAAAGAGCGAAATTGTGGGTGCCCTTAACCAAGCTCTTGCCGGAGAGCGATATTCATGCAAAACCTTTGAACATGACGTAGAGAAAGCTTCTGACCCGCAACTGCGATCGCTTCTGCAAGAGATGATTCAGAATAAGCAGCGCCATATCCAGTTACTGGAAGATTATTTGGGCCTTCTGGGGGCAAGTGATTCTTTAAAGGCAAAAGCTGCTGATACCGTCGCCAAGATTAAGAGCCGGGTGGCCGGTAGCGACGATGCGTTTTTGATCCGGCAAACTCTGGAAGTGATTCAAAAAGGGGTTGTTGATACCTTCAAACTACAAACCCAATTAACTGATCCAGTAGCAACTGCAATATTCACTCGGATTGAAGAGGATTTAGCTCGGGATGAGCGGCGTGTAGCAGAGCTGTACCGTGTTCACAGTGGCTCAGCAGAGATCCGCTCAGCTCAGCCAGTAATGGGCACTGTAACTGGTATGTGAGGGGCTGCAACTTATTACAAGGAGATAGAGGAATGGAACCACAACCAAGATCGAGACCGGAGGATGAAAACGCTATCACTACTGCTCTAAACTCTGCCCTAGAGCCATCAACAGAAGGGGGAGTGACTAAAGCTGAGCGCTGGGGGTCGCTGTTAGGAGGTGGGGCTCTGGTTCTCTCTGGTCTTAGACAACGCTCGCTACGAGGGGCTTTGTTAGCGATCGCTGGGGGTGGTCTGCTTTACCGTGGAGCAACTGCACAAAAGGGTATTCAAGAAGAGATAGGTATGAGCAAAAGCATTAAGGTTGAGAAAACGGTCACGATTAACAAACCGGCAGCTGAGCTTTATCAGTTTTGGCATAACTTTGAAAACTTACCCCGGTTTATGAAGCATCTGCAGTCAGTGACGGTGATTGATGCTAAGCGTTCACACTGGGAAGCAAAGGCGCCTTTGGGCGCAACCGTAGCTTGGGATGCGGAGATCATCGATGAGCAAGAAAACCACTTGATTGCCTGGGCCTCTGTCGAAGGAGCAGACGTGGACAACTCTGGTTTTATCCGCTTTCAACCTGCCTCTGGTAATCGAGGCACAGAAGTTAAAGTTGTTTTGGAATACGATTTACCCGGTGGGGTGGTCGCCTCTACCCTTGCTAAGCTATTTGGCGAAGAGCCAGAACAGCAGATTGGAGATGATTTACGTCGATTCAAAATGCTGATGGAAGCGGGTGAGATTGCGACAACAGAAGGTCAGCCATCTGGTCGCAAGTAGCTAGATCTTAGGGCTTAGTTTGTACGCCGACTTGCTGGCACATCTCCAACACTGGGCAGGTAGCACAACGAGGTGAATGCCCTGTACAGATGTGTTTGCCAAAGGGCACCAGCAAGCGGTTGATCTCTACCCAGTAGGTTTGGGGTAACTTTGCTTCTAGAGCAACCAGGGTTTTTTCCGGTGTGCGAGCGTGTATGTAACCCCAGCGATTCGTTACCCGGTGGACGTGGATGTCGACACCGATGCGTGGCTGGTTGCAGGCAATACCCAATACCAAGTTGGCACATTTAGGCCCAACACCGGGAAGTGAAAGGAGTACTTCAGCGTTACAGGGCAAGGTACCTGCATAGCTGTTAACTAAACGGCAGGCGATCGTTTGAATCTGACGAGCTTTGGGTTCAGGGAAGGTACAGGCTTTAATCAACTCGTTGATCGTCCCTGGTGTGAGGCTGCTGATCGCTACAGCTGTTCGAGCCTCGTTAAATAGCCGGTGAGCCACAGGAATGGTTATCTCATCGCGGGTGCGGATAGAAATTATACAGGCAATGAGTACCTCAAAAGGCGAGCAGTAACCCTGATCGACTAGCTCAAATAAAGCTGCCTTCGGGAATGGCTGTACTGCATTCTGAAGGTGCTGTATTGCTAGCTCAATATCGAAAGGCTGTTTACTCATCACCTTTACTCAACTTGGCTTGCCAAAAATTTACCTGCAAGACCTAGATTTTCTGTGGGCTGAGCTTATCAATGGTAACAATGACAACGGTAATATTATCATGACCACCTTTGTCGTTAGCTGCTTTTACCAACGCTGCTGCTGCCTTTTCTCCTAGTTGGCTGGATTGGAGATATCCAGCAATTAAAGCATCAGGTAATTCTTCTGTGAGGCCATCACTACAAAGAAGTAAGCGATCCCCTGGTTGTACCTCTAAGCGTTGGATCTCGATGTGCTCTAGGTCTTCCCGACCTAAACACTGGGCTAGCATATGCCGCCAGGGATGAATTCGTGACTGCTCTTGAGTCAGTTTGCCATCTTTAACCGCTTGCGCAACCCAGGTATGATCCTGCGTAAGTTGCTGTAGCTGTTGACCTTGTAGTCGATAAAGCCGGGAATCACCAACATGAGCGCACCAAACCTGTTCTGCTCGAAAGATAACAGCAACAACTGTCGTCCCCATATCTGAGCGTTCTGGGTGGTCATGCTGGTCCTGTAATATGACTTCATTGGCTTTTCGAAATGCAGCTTCCAATAGAACTTGAGAAGCTAGCGAAGATTGCCAATTTTTATCTAAATAAGTTTGAATAGCTTGAGTGGCCGCTTGGCTAGCTTCTTGACCACCAGCATGCCCGCCCATGCCATCAGCTACGATAAAAAAACGACCAGCGTGGTCAATATGATAAGAGTCTTGGTTAACCGAGCGGCGAAGGCCCTGATCCGATAGGCCTGTAAAAGAACGTTCCATATTCAAGTTTTTTGACGCATCAATTCATGCGCTCATACCGATCAAGACGAATCAGCAGCCGTATCAGACTAAATGCGGGAACCACAGCAACCAGAGCAGCAATCACAGCCAACCAAAGATAACCTTGGACAAACAAAATGGTTGCTGATAAGACAAAAGTACCTGCGAGCACTGCAAAGTTGGTTCCGATCTGGGCGTTGCTAATCCGGCGCAGGATTCGCTCAGTCTCAATAGAACGGACCCGCATTCGTAGATCACCTTGTTCTAGCTGGTCTAGTGTCCGCTCAATTCGGCGTGGTAGGCCGAAAGCAGTTCCTCCTACTTGGGCTGCTTGACGGCCGAGTTCACCTAGAATGCTACTATTTTCCTGGTTTGTGGAATTTCCGTTAGCCATAAGTTCTGTTGCAAAAGGCTTTGCAACCTCCATAAAGTTAAAGTCTGGATCCAGCCCTTTACCAACACCCTCTAACGTAGAGAAAGCCCGCATCACAAACGTAAAGGTTGCTGGAAAGCGGAAAGGCTGATTGTAGCTAATCTCATAGAGATCATCAGTGATCTGAGCCACTGACTGGTTTTCAAACGGCTGGTCCATAAAATGATCCAGCATGTACTGAATTGAGCGGCGCACTGGTCCCATATCTTCAACCGGCGCCAGTGCCCCCAGTTCAACTAAGGAATTTACGACTTGTTCTGCGTCTTTCTGGGCAATCCCCAAAAAAGTTTGAAGGAGCTTCTGACGGGTAACAGGTTGAACCTGACCCATCATGCCAAAGTCATAGAAAATTAATGCTCCTGTGGGGCTGACGGCGATATTGCCGGGGTGCGGATCGGCGTGGAAGAAACCGTCATCCAGCAGTTGATGCAAATAAGCTTTTGCCCCTAAACGAGCCAACTCTTTGCGATCCAGCCCTGCGGCTTCTAGGGCTTCATAGTGGCTGATCTTGATACCCGGAGCATACTCTAGGGTCAAAACCCGGGGAGAAGCATAGCGCCAATAAACCCGAGGCGTATGCACCCAATCCTGGCCCCGGAAGTTGCGCCGGAAAGTATCCGCGTTTCGCCCTTCATTCAGGTAGTCAATTTCTTCATAGAGGACGCGACAGCACTCCTCATAAATCCCGATCCAGTCGCGGCCCCGGCCCCACTCAGGGTGGCTTTGAAAGTAGCGAGTAATTCCTTTAAGAATATCCAGGTCAATCTCGAACAGCTTTTTGAGAGCAGGCCGCTGTACCTTAACAACGACTGACTCCCCACTGTGTAATTGAGCTCTATGCACTTGGCCTAAGCTTGCCGCTGCCAAGGGAATTGGGTCAAAACTCCGAAAAAGCTTCGGAACTTTTTGGCCAAAATCTTGTTCAATAATTGTCTCTATCTTGTCGTAGCTGAAGGCAGGTACTTTGTCCTGTAGTTTAGCCAGCTCTTCAACGTACTCAGTCGGGAATAAATCTGCACGGGTAGAAAAAAATTGTCCCACCTTGATAAAGGTAGGCCCTAAATTGAGTAAAGTTTCTCGAACCCAAACTGCTTGGGCTCGACGCCTAGCAGATTTTTTGGCGTCAGTTACCTTCCCTCGATAGGTCCACGCTTGCTTGTTGAGCCAACTTGATGATACAAAGCCTAAAACAAAGGTCCAAATATCTAAAAAACGCCGGTGGTGAGAATAGTTTTCACGACTCCAGCGATAAGCTTTTTGCGTTCGTTTTGGCAAAACTGAGTCGTTAGAGAGAACAGACACGCGCGTTCCTAAATCAGGTTTTGAGTTTGGATATTATTGCTTAATTATCGCCTAAATCGGCAACAGCAGGGGCTTAAGCAGAATGACTACGGTAGTTCTGGAGCCCAGAACGCAATTGAGCAATTTCAGCTCTCAGCTGATCGATGTCAGCTTGTAAGTCCGTTGGTTGTGAGTCTGAAGGGGCTGTAACAGTCGAAGCTTGCCCTTGTGTTGCCACAGCCTCAGCCCGGTTTGCCCGCTCAATAATTTGTTCTGTGAATTCTCTTAGATGCTCTCGCTGTTCGGCATCAAACTTGCCAAGTTCACTCATTGCATTGGTCAGCGATGCTTCAAGTTGCTCATAGAGCACTTCAGCAGTAGCTCTACCTAGAAAAAACGCATGAACTAAAGGATCACTCATAGAACTAAAACCTTTACAGCACCCGCAAAAATTATAACTTGCTTAAATTCACTCCTGCTTGAAAAAGGACTTTCCGGGCTTGTTAGTAACTCATTAATGTTGCGCCTAGTTATGGGAAAGCCGGGTCAGAGCTTGGCGTAGATGTTGGAGCTGGCAAGGATAAATCAGGAGATGCGGCCGGAGGCTCTGGGTCGGGTTCAATTGAGGGGGCTGGGGATGAAGAGGGAGGAGCCGGAGCAACGCTAGCACTGGGAGGCAAATTTGGCTGTGGTGTATATAGCTCCGGTTCTGGTTGCGTAGGCAGAAGCTCAGCTGGTGTTTGGTCTTCGATTGGGGGAATCGTTTCAGGGGCAGGCTCTGTAGGCAATGGCTCTTCCACAGGGGGCGTTGCAGGTGCTTCATCTACGGGGGGGACAACCGTTGATGTTTCCGCTGGGGCTGGCACTACCTCTATTGAGGGCGAGGGAATGTTTACAGTCGCAGGGCTTTCACCATTGCGACTACGAAGGGCTAGGCCAAAGCCGATGCCAATAATAGCAGCTACTACCACGGCAGTGGTCAGCAAAACTGGGAGGGGGAGTCGAAATCCGGATTGTCTAGCTGGTCCTTGGTAGTAAGTCGCCGGCCTTAGGGTGACTGCATGGTTGAGAGTACCAGGTCCTGACCTATTCGACTGGGCTGAGGGGTTTTTTCCTTTGGGTAGGCTGGCGTTTGGCAGTGGGCGATCGCGTCCAGGTGGTGAGACAACCTCTGTCCGCTGCGTAATATTAGGAGAGCCAACTGGCAGCTCGGCGGAAATAGCTGCTCTACTATCCGGTGACGGCTCCGATTGACGAGATTGCCACACTGGCAAGGTGGCGCTGGTCAACGTTGCTGCGGTAGGGTCAGGACTGGAGGAATGGTGATTGAACCCTACTGGTCCAGCCAGTAGAGCTAGCCACTCTTTAACGGTTTGCGGTCGCTGGCTAGCTTCTAGGGCCATGCCCTTGAGGATTGCCTGCTCAACGGTCGGACTTAGATCTGGTTGAGTTTTTCGGAGGTCCCGCAAAGGAATGCGATCGCGAAGGATAGACGCGATCGGCGGTTGGCCAGCCAGCAGAGCATAGAGAGTTGCTGCCAATGCATAAATGTCGGTTGCTGGCGCCCATTTGGGCTGCGGCAGGTACTGCTCTATCGGGGCATAGCCGGCCGACAGTAAGCCGGTATTGGTTTGGGTAACCCCAGCAGTAAACTCCCGAGCAATTCCAAAATCAATTAACACAACTGATTCCGTACCTTGGCGTAGAATCGCGTTTTGGGGTTTTACATCCCGGTGCAGTAGACCATTGGCGTGGATCAGGGTCAGAGCGGCTCCCAGCTGACGAATGTAATGAATCGCTTGGGATTCTTTTAAGGGACGTTGACTACTGATTTCTGCTAGGGTTGGACCAGGTACGTAGTCCATCACAATGAAAGGCAGACCGGATTCCTCAAAGAAGTCGCTCACCCGTACGATGTTAGAATGTTGGAACCGGGCTAGCCGGCGCGCCTCATGAATAAACCGCTGCTGGAACTGGCTAAAGTCTGGGCGCCGACGAAGCTCTTCATTCAGGGTCTTAATGACAACAGCATGATTTAGGTAAATATGGGTTGCTTTGTAGGTGGTGCCAAACCCACCCTGGCTCAAAGCTGCATCAAGAACATATTTACCATTCTGCAAGGTGACGCCGACTGTCAGTTTCATCATAGCGCTGGTGATGCCCCCGTTTAGCTTATGCTAACGCGTTAGCTAAGTGCAATTACTTAGCACGTTTTGGGGCTCTTGTTAACTTATTGTGGCGGTGACAGCATTGGTGAAGTGCCTTGCCCTGGGGCTGGTAAGAGGGGCGCAGTTGGAATAGCTTGGCTTTTTGTCAGTGTGACCGCAACTAAGGTATAGCCTAGGTAAGCGGGCAGAAGAATAGTCAGCAAAAGGGCGATTCCTCCGACCCAGGTTGTGGGGTTGATTGTCGAGCCGTATTGACAGCGATAGGGGTCAATCTTCAGGGTTTCCGGCCGGATCAACTCCCGCAGGGCCATAGGCCGTTTAAACCGTAACCGCCGCTCGTCAAGTTTTTCGAGCAAGATCCAGCCCGCTTTCGCTTCTTCTTCGCAGACCTGCTGCAGCGTCTCGCGATTACGAAATAAGTTGCGGTTGGCACGCAGGATTTTGAATTCCCACCCCAGTTGCCGGGGCTCCTTACGAGGTTCAGCCTGCAAAGTAGTTTGAGTGGTTGCAGGTTCTGGTGAAATGCTTTCTTTAGATTCGTACTGAGTCAAGACCTCTTCTTCCTCTTGCTGTCTCTCTAAGCCACGCTGTTGCCAGCTTACCCATTCAGTTGCTGTGATTACCAAGAGCCCTAAACTACCCGTCAGGAGACTTAATACAATGATTTCTGGCATGGCCTCATAGCGTCCTGTTCCAGCCTTGGGGTAAATATCCCTCAATCAAGCAGTCTTCTCCGATGGCATGCCACTGGACCCGCTCTAAGCTCAAGGCCTTTGTCATTGTCGTTAATCCTAACTCGCCAACGGGAGAAGGAGCAGTAATCCCACCAACAATTTTTGGAGCAATAAAGGCCATCACCTTTTGAACAGCTCCTTGGGCGATCGCTGGGGCGGCCAGAGTACCACCGCACTCCCACAGCACTGATAGGCACCCCCGCTCGTACAGGTAGCTCATGGCAGCGTCGGGAGTTAATGCCTCGAAGGTCACGACTTCCACGCCTTGTTGGCGTAAATACTGCTGGAACTGCAGGTTGACGCCAGCTTCTGTGAGAACTACGGTTGGGGCTATGGCTGTTTCCCAGAGATGAGTAGTGGTGGAAAAGTTCAGAGATCGACTCATTACAACTCTTAGAGGGTTGTCGGTTGAAGTTCCAGCTTGGAAATCACGATGCGTGGTCAGGAGAGGATTGTCATGGCGAACAGTGTTACCACCCACAATCACAGCATCACAGGCTGCCCGGAGCTGATGCACCGTATCTCGTGCGGTTTGAGCCGTAACCCAGGCACTATGACCCATTGATGTTGCAATTTTGCCATCTAAGGTCATGGCATACTTCAGAGTCCCAAACGGGCGATGATAGCGGACTCGGTGCGTAAAGGCTTCATTCAATACTTGACAGGCTGTTTCTTCAACACCGACGATCACCTCAATCCCAGCTGAACGAAGGTGGGCAACTCCTCCCCCAGCTACCCTTGGGTCAGGATCAATCATGCCAACCACAACCTGTGAGATTCCAGATTTAATGATCGCTTCTGCACAGGGAGGTGTTCGCCCGTAGTGATTGCAAGGTTCGAGGTTAACATAGAGAGTCGCACCCCTAGCTCTTACCCCCGCAGCTTGGAGGGCAAAAACTTCTGCGTGAGGTTGACCTGCACCTGGATGGAAGCCTTCACCGACGATCTGGCCCTGTTGCACAACTACGCAACCAACAACGGGATTTGGGGCTGTCTTGCCTAGGGCACGGCGTGCCAATAGGAGACACCGCTGCATCATGACCTGGTGGTGTTCACTATCTGTAGAGTTTGTGTCAGTAGTGGGTGAGAGTGAGTCGAATGTTCCTCCTGGGCTAGGGTCATTCTCCCTGGCAAGATATTCCATAGACTTTGCAAGTATTTGACTTACCCTTCAGTTTATCGAGGTTGCCAAGCGCAGTTCTCTTCTGGGATGCTAGAGATAACCCTGGCAAACAATTTAGATCACCTGCATAATTAAAGCCACAGAGAACCAGTTGTCTCTTGGCAATCAACCTTAGCAGCAAAACAATGAGAGCAATATCAACAATTGCTATGGGTCTATGAACGTTGGATTGTTGCGCAAACTTCCCTGGCTGTCTCTGGTATTACTTTGGATTGGCTATTCAGTACTGGGATGGCACCTATCCACAGCTCCACATTCTTTGGTCTGGACCATTTTTTCGCTTCTGGTAGCAGCATCTTTAGCCATAGCCTTGATTTGGGAAGCTCCCTTACTGGGTGCTTTAGTGCGAATGGGCCCGCGTAGCGTAATTTTGGTCTTTATTTTCAGTACAATTGCCTGTTTAGTAGCTACTTTGCCCTCACTGTTTACCTTAATCGCAGTGGTAGTTGCCGCACAGTTTTTAGTAAGAGTTGAAATGCTATCGGCGGGATTTCAGAACAAACACATACTTTGGGCGCTAACCCTCACCACCATATTGGGATTAGTGCCGGGTTGGATAGTTGGTTTCGAGCAGGGTTTACCTACCTTCAGGTAGTGTTCTAGACCTGTTAACGAAATGAGGAGGGGATGCTCTAAATAGGTGGAAGGGGTTAAACTGCTCGACCAAAGTTATAGATGAACAGGCCCCAAAGAACTGGTCTTTCTAGGCCAAGTTTTCTGCCTTGATACTAGGATTGGTCTGTTAGGGCAATTTATATACAGCGCAACCAATGATCAGTAAATTACTTGTAGTAGTATTTATACTTAGTTCTAGCGAATTTAAGAAAAGATAAAATCAGGGTGAGGTCTAAAGTTACTTTCTCGATCGCATCAGCCAGTGTGGCGCAAGATATTGAGTGGTTTGTAAATTGGCAGCCCTTAACTCGGTTAATTGTTCAATCCTTTAAGTTTGACGAGGCTAACAAAGCCGTGAATGAAAACTTCAGTGTTTCTCCTACGTTGTCTCCCCAGTCTGGGGAGCTCACTACAGGTGAAGCCCCTTTTTTACTTGAGCACTTGCGATGCTACGACCCAAGTGTGATTGGTCGCTATTATCGTCGTCGCCCTTGGCGAGCATTCTGGCGGGTCTTAGTCATTACCTGGCAAATTGGTCAATTTTTCCTAGGTCTTAAGTGGGATGAGTGGATAGGGCAGGCCCAAAAGCGGCGATCGCTACGGGCAATCCAATTGCGTCAGCTGTTAACACGCTTAGGCCCCACCTTCATCAAAATTGGTCAAGCGTTGTCCACCCGTCCAGATCTAGTGCGTAAAGACTTTCTTAACGAGTTGGTTTTTCTGCAAGACCAGCTACCGCCCTTCCCGACACCGACTGCTTTTGCCACCATCCACTCAGAGTTGGGAAAACCCGTTGATCAAGTTTTTGCTGAAATTTCACCTGAACCGATCGCTGCGGCGAGTTTAGGCCAAGTTTACCGGGGCCGCCTGTTCGACGGCACAGAAGTAGCCATCAAGGTGCAACGACCGAATCTGGTTTCAATTTTGGCCTTAGATCTATACCTAATTCGTTGGATCGCTTCCTGGATCGGTCCCTGGTTACCGCTCAACTTAGGCCACGACCTCACTTTGATTGTGGACGAGTTTGGCTGCAAGCTGTTTGAAGAAATTGACTACCTCCATGAAGGGCGCAATGCTGAGAAGTTTGCCCACAATTTTCAAGATGATCCGCAGATTAAAGTTCCAGCGATCTACTGGCAGTTTTGTAGTCAACACGTTCTCACACTAGAGTGGATCAATGGTTACAAGCTAACGAGTACCCAGTGCATTATTCAATCAGATATTGCAACGGATGAGTTGATCCGGGTGGGGGTTAGTGCTGGCCTGCGTCAGTTGTTAGAGTTTGGCTTTTTCCATGCTGATCCCCATCCGGGTAACTTGTTTGCCCTTCTAGATGGTCGGGTTGCCTATATTGACTTTGGCATGATGGACCAGCTTGATGAAACGACCAAAGAGACGCTGGTAGATGCCCTGGTGCACCTGATTAACCGTGACTACACAGACCTGGCTCAAGACTTTGCCAAGCTTGGTTTTCTCGCCCCAAACGCTGACATTCAACCGATTATCCCTGCTTTGGAAACTGTACTCGGCGATATTATTGGGGCGAGCGTCGGCAACTTTAACTTCAAAACCATCACAGACCGCTTTTCGGAGCTGATGTATGACTATCCCTTCCGAGTGCCAGCAAAATTTGCCTTGATCATCCGCTCTTTGATCACCCAAGAGGGGGTGGCACTTTGCCTCAATCCCAACTTTAAGATTGTGGAGGTTGCTTATCCCTATATTGCCGGCCGTCTTCTTACAGGTGAGTCGCCAGAACTGCGGCGACGGCTGCTTGAGGTTCTGTTCAAAGATGGTAAGTTCCAGTGGCAGCGCTTGGAGAACCTGATTGCAATCGCCCGCTCCGATCAAAGTTTCAACCTAGTGCCGACTGCCCAACTAGGACTGCAATACTTGCTATCGGAAGAAGGAAAATCGTTGCGCCGGCAACTAGTACTGGCGTTGACTGAAGATGATCGGCTCCATACAGAAGAAGTTCAACGCCTGTGGAACTTGATTAAGGAGGATCTAAAGCCTGCTGAACTGCTAGGTGTGGCCTGGTCTGCTTTAACAGAATTTTCTGAGAGTGCAGTGGCAGCTTGGCCGCCGCTAGCTGCGCTAACCCAGTTTCGGGAGCACTCCTCAGATTCTAGACCGGAGAAAGTGGCGAAAGTTTGATATTGGGTCTAGATGGTGATTCCATATACAAGTGGCTAAATCCTGTTAAAATTCAGGCTCATACCACTTCACAGCCTGTCATAGCGCAAGCATCAGGATGCTCCCAACCGGCTTTCGGTATCAGGCTAAGCGGTTGAGCACCTATTTGACCTCTACGCTTGAGTACCAAGTCAGAACCTATTGAGGAATTTGCCAGTGTATATTCTAGAACCACCCTATTTTCTCCTTGTTGCAGGCTTAGTGGCAGCGATCGCATCCGGTGTTGCCTTTCAGGTCACCTTGAAGCAGTTAGTCCATGAGTGGTATAGGACACACTCGACAAGGGCGTTGAGCAATCTCAAGGGAACCCAATTGCTTATCCCCTTCCTTGGTATCTCTGGGGGCGTTTGCATCTTTCTAGGCTCTGGTCTGGCCATTTTTGGCTTTGCTAACTGGCTGGGTTATGGCCTGTCTGTTGTCTTAACTGTCGTCACAAGCCTATTGATCTGGTTCCAGCTCGGTCGATTACTCGCGGTGCTAGAAAAAGGCGGCTCTGAGGCTCTTGATTTAGATTTCCTCAGAGCTAAAGAATAAACCAGCTCTACCCATTCAGCCTGGCTGGCTTCTGCTGGGTGATCTCTTTCTCGTGCCTGATGGGTCAAGATGCAAGGTATTCTTGTGCTGCTTGGCGCATCACATCCATGGGGGCAGGTTGGTTTAACCAGATCTCCAGTGCTGCTGCACCCTGTTGCACCAACATCTCCAGGCCATTGATTGTGGTTAATCCCCTAGCTCGGCCCTGTTTCAGTAAGTAGGTAGGGCTAGGGGTATAAATCAGGTCATAGACGATTGCTTGAGTGGGAAGTTGCTCAACATCATGACCACTGAGGGGAGACTGGTTAACCTGAGGATGCATGCCAACCGGGGTGGTGTTGACCAGTAGATCTGCTTGCGGTAGCAATGCAGGCAGATCTGTCCAGGTATGGATGTGCAGGTTTTTGAGGAAGGCTGTTCCCGGCCCTGCGGTTCTACTGGAGATGCCACTAAGGGCCGGGTTCCAACTCTGTTGAAAGTACTTTAGCTTTTGGAGATCGCGCCCTACCACCCGAATCGCCTTGCAGCCTAACTGGGCACAGCCAGCAATCACGGCTCTAGCAGCACCGCCACTACCCAGGACGAGGGCAGTTGTTTGCTGCCAATCCCGCTGCCCTTGCAGGGGGGCCAGGAAACCCTGAACATCAGTGTTAGTGCCACTCCATCCCTGCTCTGTGCGCCAGACGGTATTCACTGCACCCACCGCTTGGGCGATCGCGGAAACTTGATCGAGCAGGGGCAGAATCGCTTGCTTGTGGGGAATCGTGACATTAAATCCGCGCAGACCAATAGCTGCAAAGCCAGCCAGCGCAGTTGCTAGATCTGCTGGCCCGACTGACAATGCGACGTAGATATAGTCAAGTCTTTGCCCAACATTACGGCTAAGACTTGTCAGAGCAGCATTATGCATTATGGGGGAAAGGGAATGCTCGACTGGGTAGCCAATAACACCCAGTAGTTTGGTTGTGCCTGTAATCACTCCCATGCAGTACCCTGCTTTTGTTGCGGCTAGATCGCCTCTAAGTTCTTTTCACCAGTCCGAATCCGCACCACACGCTCCACAGGACTGATGAAAATCTTGCCATCCCCAATCTCACCAGTCCGTGCTGCCGTGATCACCTTCTCAACCACCATATCTAGCTGGTGATCTTCAACAACAATCTCTACTTTTAGCTTCTGGAGGAATTCAACGGTGTACTCTGAACCGCGATAACGCTCTGTTTGACCCTTCTGACGGCCAAACCCTCGGACCTCCGAAACCGTCATCCCAACAATACCTGCATTCACGAGCGCAATCTTAACTTCGTCCAGTTTAAAGGGCCGAATAATTGCTTCTACCTTTTTCAATGTCTTTACTCCCTTGGTCAGCACGACATTTTGTATCACCGCTTGCGGCGAGCCATTTGTAGTAAAAGATACAGTATTCCTTTACTGCCGCTCAGAATCTAGATTTGAACCGTAGGTAGTCACTACAGGAGTAACTCTATTGACCTAGTCACTTTAGATTCCTCTCAGACGCCCCTTGTAAACGTACCATTGATTAAGAGATTTTTTTCAGGCAGTCAATCTACTTAGTGATAGTTGAATAGTTAACTAAAATAGGTTGAGCTAATTAAGCAACAAGCTGGCGATATGTAATCTAGCTGGCTGTTTTTTGACCCTAAAATTGAAAGCATTAGAGTTGATTTGAAGTAAAGTTTTGTAATCTAGTAGTTAGCGATTGGTCATCCAGCCTCTCTTGAAGCCTTGGAAGTGTAACGAAATGCTTGAATCTTACCGTCATCATGTTGCAGAGCGAACTAAACTGGGTATCCCTGCCTTGCCACTTAATGCCCAGCAAACAGCTGAACTGTGCGAGTTACTCAAGCATCCCTCTGAAGAGGCAGAAGATTTACTTGCCTTACTGCGTGAGCGGGTTCCCCCAGGGGTTGATGAAGCGGCCTACGTGAAGGCTGCCTTCTTAAGTGCGATTGCCCAAGGGGAAGCACAGAGCCCCTTAATTGCTCCTCAGGCAGCGGTGGAACTCTTAGGGACAATGATTGGTGGCTATAATGTGCAATCACTTGTGGAGCTGTTGAGCCATCCAGAGGCAGCCTTAGCCAGTAGCGCCGCCGCAGCCCTAGGTAAGACACTACTAGTCTTTGACGCTTTTAACGATATTTGGGCGTTAGCGGAAACGAATCCCTATGCCAAACAAGTTGTGGATGCTTGGGCAGTAGCAGAGTGGTTCACAACTCGGCCTACCCTGGCCGAGGCAATTCAGGTCACGGTTTTCAAAGTTCCTGGCGAAACGAACACCGATGATCTTTCCCCAGCCTCTCATGCTTCTACCAGGCCAGATATCCCCCTGCACGCATTGGCGATGTTGGAGTCCCGAATGCCCGGGGCGATGGTGGAGCTAGCTGCCTTGAAGCAAAAAGGGTATCCCGTAGCCTACGTGGGAGATGTGGTAGGTACAGGGTCATCTCGTAAGTCAGCAATCAACTCTTTGCTGTGGCATATCGGCCAAGACATTCCTTGTGTGCCGAATAAACGGACGGGGGGATACATTCTGGGAGGAGCGATCGCTCCTATCTTCTTCAATACCGCGGAAGACTCTGGTGCACTGCCAATCCAATGTGACGTCACCCGTATGGAAACCGGAATGGTGATCACAATCCACCCTTACAAGGGTGAAATCACCGATGAATCCGGTGCTGTGATTTCCACGTTTACTCTCCAGCCCAACACAATCGCGGATGAAGTTCGCGCTGGAGGTCGCATTCCTTTAATTATTGGTCGAGGCCTAACGGATAAGATCCGTACTGCTTTAGGAGCAGAAACCAGCCTGGTATTTATCCGGCCTCAATCTCCTGTTGATAGCGGTAAAGGCTTCACCCTAGCTCAAAAGATGGTCGGTAAAGCTTGTGGTTTACCAGGCATCAGGCCGGGGACAGCCTGCGAACCGCTAATGACCACGGTTGGCTCCCAAGATACTACTGGGCCGATGACCCGTGATGAACTGAAGGAATTGGCTTGTCTAGGCTTCAATGCCGACTTAGTGTTGCAAAGCTTCTGCCACACTGCCGCCTATCCTAAACCGGTTGACATTCAAACCCACCAGGAGCTACCAGACTTCTTCTCTCAACGAGGTGGAGTTGCCCTGCGCCCAGGAGATGGCATCATCCATTCCTGGTTAAACCGGATGCTGCTACCGGACACCGTAGGGACAGGAGGTGATTCTCATACGCGCTTTCCGTTAGGAATTTCTTTCCCGGCCGGCTCTGGGTTGGTGGCCTTTGCCGCTGCTTTAGGTGTGATGCCTTTAGATATGCCGGAATCCGTTTTAGTCCGGTTTAAAGGGCAGATGCAGCCGGGGATCACCCTGCGCGACTTGGTGAATGCGATTCCTTACGTTGCTATCCAGCAGGGACTATTGACCGTTGAGAAGGAAAACAAAAAAAACGTCTTCTCTGGGCGGATCATGGAAATTGAAGGCTTACCAGACTTGAAAATTGAGCAGGCGTTTGAACTCACAGATGCGACTGCCGAGCGCTCCTGCGCTGGCTGCACAATTAAGCTAAGTTCAGAAACGGTGGCTGAGTACCTGCGCTCCAATGTTGCTTTGTTGAAAAATATGGCAGCGCGGGGCTACCAGGATGCCAGAACTATTCTGCGGCGGGCAGCCCAGATGGAACAGTGGCTGGCAAACCCCGTACTGATGGAAGCTGATGCCGATGCGGAGTACGTGGAAGTGATCGAGATTGACCTGAACCAAATCACAGAGCCAATCGTTGCCGCTCCCAATGACCCAGACAACATCAAGCTCTTGTCTGAGGTGGCCCATGACCCGATTGATGAAGTGTTCATTGGTTCCTGTATGACCAACATCGGGCATTACCGGGCAACAGCTGAGGTTCTAACAGGTGAACCCCCAGTGGAGGTGCGCCTGTGGATTTGCCCGCCAACCCGGATGGACGAACAGCAATTGCGTTCAGAGGGGGTTTACAATGCTTTTGCTGCTGCCGGAGCCAGAACAGAGCTCCCTGGTTGTAGCCTCTGTATGGGTAACCAAGCGCGTGTCGCAGATAACACCACCGTTTTCTCGACTTCTACCCGCAACTTCAATAACCGGATGGGTAAAGGGGCTCAGGTTTACCTAGGTTCCGCAGAGCTAGCAGCAGCCTGTGCAATGCTGGGTCGGATTCCAACCGTTGCCGAGTATCGAGAGATTGTGGCTCAAAAGATTGCTCCTCTTTCGGGTGACATCTATCGCTATCTCAACTTTGACCAAATTGCTGGCTTTGAAGACGAAGGCCGGGTGATTTCTCTGGAGGAAATGCCAAGAATTGAGGATATTTTAGGAATGCCTACGGGGGTCGGCCGTTAAGCTCCCAAAAAATTCATGAATTTCTTCTTAAAGGTTTTACAAGAATAAATCACAATTATTTCATCTTGAGCCAAAAGTTCTGGCTCAAAGAGAAGTTCGGCTAATCAGAGGTAGAAGTGCCTGCTCTACCTCCCCGGCCTCAACCTGTGAAATTCGCTAAATAGGTGTGGCTAGAAAAGCGTGGGTTTGACCATCAATCGTGCCTGTGCCAACTATCTGCCCCAGGTCATTGATGGCATTGGCAGATTCCAGAGCCCACCCAGAGTTAGCCGGAATCAGGCTATTAAGATTTTGCCTTGTTCCACCCTCATATAAAAAGGGACGATTAATATCATCCGCGATTCTTGAATAGCCAACGACCTGACCTAAATTATTTATGTCATTGGCAGAACTCTCACCGACTAGCGGATCAAGGTCTTGGATAGTCCCGTCTTCATCCCACAAGACGGCAGTCGTCTCACCATCATAGGAACCGCCAACAACCTGGCCTAGGTCATTAATGCCCTCAGAATAGGTGTAGTCCTGATTGGTCAACCCAGCTAACTTCGTCGCCCCGCCATTCTTGTTCCAACGGTATGCCTGAGCGCCATACTGGTCACTCGAGCTTCCAGTCACCTGGCCAGAGTTGTTGATATCCCTCACATTGTCGTACTTGTAGTCGCTGCTCGGAAAATCAATGGTGGTGAAACCTGTATTTTTGTCCCAAAGAAACGAGCTAGCTGGAAACTCATAAACCTGCTGGCCAGACTCGTCAAAATAGATAGTTGATGAATTGCCTACCACTTGACCTTGATCATTAATTCCTTCACCGGCGGTATCAAAGGCAGCAGGGTTTTCGCCGTCAGGTACACCCAGGCTCTTCATACCTGCTTTCTTACTCCACAGGAAAGCGCGATTGCGCCCGCTTGAGGTTTCTGCCACACCCGTGACCTGACCAGCATTGTTGATCGCAGTAGCTTGACTGAAGCCACCTCCAAGGGTACCGAGATCTTCCTTTCCCATGCTCTTTTCCCAGATAAAAGCGTGAGAACTATAGCTATCCTCCTCACCAGGTTTTGCTACGGAGCCAACCACCTGGCCAGCGTTGTTGATGTCTGTCACAGACCCATACTCACCAACCCTACCGATGTCAGTGATGGCATAGCGATCAAAGGGATCGTTGTCCACGATTTCCAAGGTGGCTGTCTTTTGCTCCCCGATCGCGGTCCCACTGCTGGGGGCAGCTAAGCTTAACTGGATCGTCTCTGGTCCCTCAACCAATCGGTCATCAATCAGAGGAATCTGGATGGTTTGTTCTACTTCCCCTTCGGCAAACTTAACGCTCACTGGCTTTTGCCGGTAATCGGCTAGCGTTGCACTGCCCTCTGACAGAGTGATCTTGGCGCTGGCAGTACTATCACTGCGACCGCTGCGAGTCACAGTGACGGCGGCAATTGGGGTGTCATCTTCGCGCACACTAAAATTGGCAGCGCTAAATTCCAAGGTACCGGCAGTCAGAAAGTTGGCCTTGGTGATGGTGCTGCGCTTAATGCCTGGCAAAATTGCCAAGAACTGTCCAGTCAGCTTGTCCGTGATAATGGTGTCAGCAACATGGTTTCCCTTGCCTTGAGCAACCTTTAAGTCACTCAGGTTGATCCCCTTTGCTAACTCCAGCCAGTCTTCGCTGTTAAAGTCTGTGATGACATCTGCTGTAGCTAAGGTAGTGTTGCTAATGCTACTTGAGAGCACAAAGCGATCGCTCTCCCTGCCGCCTGTGAGGATATCCCGTCCACTACCTCCTAAAAGCCTGTCTCTACCATCACCGCCTTTCAAGCTGTCAGCGCCAGCCTTACCTTTAAGTTGATCGTTGCCTGTGCCACCTTTTAAGCGGTCATTGCCGCTACCGCCTTGCAATCGGTCACTGCCTTGATTGCCGTAGAGTTGGTCATCACCATCCCCGCCTAAAATATAATCATTGCCACTACCCCCTCTGAGTGTGTCATTGCCAGCAGTGCCTTCAATCGTTGCCATAACTTTAATTCCTTATCGTGTTTACTCTTTAACCGTTTTCCAAATAGGGAGAACGTGAAAAGAGGCCACACTTCGGCCTGCTGTTCCCCCCGAAACATCATCCATATGAGAAGCCTCAAGTTTTATCGCTTACCCAGGCTTTTGTCTTTGAGTGAGTTGAAGCTATTCCTGTAGGATTTGACTACAGAAACTCAAGCCAGATACTCAATTCCCTCAACAAGAGAGATTGCTGTATTAACTGATTTTTTAGAGCTATGTGGGCTAGACAGCCTTAAAGCTAACACTCGCAAACCCTTGCCTAAGTTAATGTTTCATAAAGTTTGCATCCAACTTTCAGGATTAGCGATCGCTATAGGACGGCAATCATCAGCTTTAAGCGCTGCAAGAGCGATCGCAGCTAGGAGGCTTTACCAAACTACGATAGAAGCCAAGCTATTTCGCATGGTCCATTTTCTTCTATAAAAGCACCAGTCTTTAAAGAATCCTCAAAGGTTGCTTGCTCAAAAAATTCGTCATACAAGTCACTAGATGAGCTGAAAAGGACATGGCTATTAGTGCAGGAGTCATGGATACAACTTTCGAGAAAATTGATGAATCTTTTAAGCAATGGGAAGGAAAGTTTCCTCACGTGACGAGACTTTCTCCATCCAAGCAAAGCGCGGCAGCTCTTTCTTTCCAGTTCCCTAGCGGTTGCCAAAACTGTTTGGTTGGCCACCAACCTACAAAGACAAACTGTAGAAGTTCCACTATTGGTAGCGGGATCGCCCCAAGCCCTATTGATAGTCCAGAGGTTAGATGTAGGCTCTGGCAACCAGAGCGAACATAGTACAAGACCACCATCAATACATCGCACCTATGGAAACTGAATCAACACATTCCAAAAATATTGAGCATTCCTCTAAGCAGCCTGAAAGTAAGCAGGAGCTTAATCAAAAAACCTCTTCGCAGTTTCTGATCAGCATTGCACTAGGGGTTCTAACACTGATCGCTATTGTTGCCTTTGGCTATTTCAAACTTCTTCGTGTTCAGTAATGCCACTTACAAGGACTCCTTCTAGGTGAGGAGGAGTCTCGCTTTTGGCTAAAATTGAAGGATTCACTTAGTTGCACAACCAGCGTTTTATCCGGTAGCCACTGAAGGTCAAATGCTCATATTATGCATGCACAAAGATGATACCGCCTTCATTAAATTGATAGCGGCAGTTCTATGAGATTTGGGTTTCCAGTTCTCATGGGTCAACCCAGCTCACTTTGAGGTCCCGCCATCCTCGCTCAAAAGTAATCTTGGCCGCTGTACTAGTCACTCGATCCTCTAACGATCTGGCCAGAGTTGTTATCAGTAATAATCGTTTCACCCCCCGCTGAGTAGCGGTAGTGACAACCATGCTAACCCCATAGCAAGTCATTATCCTTCAACCGCAGTCGGGTATCTTCTCTAAACGTCCTTCTTGGGGTGTTGTTACGATCTGTACCAACTCTGGTTAGCATAAAGCCTTCTCTATTTGGGCTTCGATTTTGAGCCGGGTCTCATAGCTTAGTTAGACATTCTTCTAAGGCCTTTTTAGATTGGTGAGTTGCGAGTTCTAAAAATTTCCCTTAAACAGGTGAGGGCAAATGCTCTTACTTGAATCTAGACCTGAGAAGGATAGCTCTATTCAAGAAGAAGAAACCAGTTTACCTAGCCAGTACTTACTGCTCACCTTATGATTCGTTAGGATTTCAGCGCAACTGGTGTGCCGTTGGCTGCCAAGTCTGCTCCTGCGGTGAGGGCTAAGAGTACTGACTCTGTTTGGGCACCAACCCGGTCCCAGTTATAGTGGTCCAGAACAGCCTGGCGTGCTTGGCCAGCAAGCCGCTGGTAAAGATCCCGTTGTTGCTTCAGTTGCAGTAGTCGTTGAACTAATCCCTCAATATCGCCAACCGCAACTGGCAAGCCAAAGCTACCTGCTAGCCGGTGTAGTTCTGGAAAATCTGTGTAGACAATTGGCAAGCCGGATGCTGCATAGTCGAATAGCTTTAGAGGTGAGAAGAAAAAACCGTACTCAGACCAACTCAACTCATGATACAGGCACAGCCCGACATCTGCTGAGGCAAATAACCGGGGGACTTCTAAGTAGGGAACAGGCGGGTAAAAATGCAGGTTGCTGGGAATCTGGTCCGCCGCTAAATCTGGGGGCTCGCCTACCACAGCAAAGCCAATTTCTGGGTCTAAGGATTGCAAGCGTTCAGCACATGCCAGGACAAGCTGAAAGTCATGCCAGGGATACTGAGTTGAGCCTGCCCAAAGAACCCGAAACTGCTTTTCCAGCCCCGGAAAAACAGTTGGATCACGCAGGTCGGGATAGAACAAACTTGGGTCTGAGCCGTTGGGGACATGAACCGCCTGGTTAATCCCCAAGTCGTGGGCATAGCGCATGAGGGGTTCCGAGACGCACAAAGCAGCACTTGCCTGGTGGGCACTTAACTTACGTCCGGGAGCACCGAGGCGATCGCGCCAGCGCTTTTTACCTTGCAGCACCGCTAGCTCATCAAGGGTGGCGTTGATCTCCCAAACAATTGGCTTTTCAGATTTATATAGCCCAGGCAGCATTGGTGCTATTTCCCAGCCCACGCGCCCATCAATTCGAACATAGAGTAGTTCAGCTTCGCGCATCAGTTCTGCTAGGCCGCCCACAGAGCGTGGTAAGCGCTTATGGAACTGCGAACCTTGCTCAGGTGCCAGTGCTAGCAGTTGATGACCTTGGGAGGCTAGGTACTGTGACACCTGATAGGTGTGAACTGAACCACCCCCTCTTGGAGGAGTCGTATTGACTTTATGTAAAAATCCGATCTTCACCAGTTGCTTCTCCCGAAAGTGACTTGTTGTGCCCATGGGATCTAGGACTGCCGCTCTGGAAGGCCAGTTCTTGCCAAGAGCTAGAAACACGGGACTGCTGGAGCTCAGCTAAAGCACTGCCCAACCAGATGAAATAAAACCAGAGGGATGCCGCCATCCAGCTGAGGGGAGTTGCCGCGCAGAGCAGGTACAGAGCAACTAGGCTGGCAAAGGCCCGTGCTGCCATCGCGTTACCGCGAAGTGCTGGAGTATAAAAGGCCCCCAGCGTCGATAGAAGTGCTCCCAAGAAGACGATGAAGCCAACCACACCATGCAAATATAAGACCGAGGCATAGGTTGAGAATGAACCAAGCTTAATGTCGTAGGTGTACCAGCGCACTGAACCGCGAATAATTCCCCACCCCATCCAGGGCGATTCCTGCCAGGCTTCCAGGGTTTTACGCACGACCAGCTCTCGGTCTCCAGAGGATGCTGCCCGCGCTTTAGTAAAAATAGTCAGTGGCTGCTGCACCAGCTCAGCGGGGGTGAGACGGAACCAACTACTGAGGCCAGCGATCGCGGCGGTTCCCCATAGCAAAATCTGCCGCGAGAGGTTGCTGCGGAAAGCTGCCATCACTAAAAGTGCTAGGGGTAAGCAGACCCAAGCTGAACGACTAAAACTCAACAGTAGCGCTAAGCCGGAGCCTGCAAGGGCTAGGCGGCGTAAGGAACGGTTTTTCTCCCCCAGACAGATCAACATGCTGCACACGGCACAGGCACCAAGGATCGGCGGGTCAGCAGTATAGAGAGCAGTTCGGGGCAGGGGGATGCCAAAAAAAGACTGAATATCAGCGAAAGAAACACGTAAGCTGAGGCGATCGCCAGGAATCAGAGCAGCTAGCAACGGCGTATAACCCTTGATACCCAGGAACAGCAGCACCAGCACCGCTGCAATACTGAGCAAGTAACCCGCCGCCATCCAGGCAACTGCCCGCGTAATCGTCTGGACTCGTAGGCCAATCCAACAAGGCAAGCTGAGGCAGGCAAAAATCAGGAAGTAACTCTTGAGAAAGGTGACGGTCTGCGCCGCAACGTTTGACACACTAATGCCGACGTCACTGAGACCAATTGCACCCGTTATGAACATCACACAGGCCATCAGGAACCAAGCCCAAGCACAGGTCGGTAGTGGTGCTCTCAGCAGTTTATCCAGTCTGAGGCTAGTAGCTAGTAAACCAACTAGCAGCAGCGGGTAGAGCAAAACCTGAATACCCAATAGCCACCAAACGGGTGTGAGCACGGCAGTCCAAAAAATGATCTGCTCAGCAGAAGAGCGGGTTGTCAGTGGCAAGTTGTTGGAAGGGTAATGATCTACGACCGGCCGCAGGCCATTGCCGGAGGAGGGAATAGGATGCACCGTTTTCTACTGGTAAAAATGCTTAACCACTTGCTGAGGATCACCAATCACAACCACCCCAGGGGGCACAGATTTGCGAACAACTGCTCCTAGGCCAACTACACTATCAGGGCCAATTCGCACACCTTTCATCACGGTTGCCCGCGCTCCTACCCAGACATTCCGCTCCAGAATAATCGGAGCAGCCACTTTAGCCCCAGGACTACAGTGGCGCAGGTGCGGTTCCAGATTGTGATAGTCAGTATCGACAATGTAGCAATCGGAAATTAAACAGTCATCCCCAATCGTCACCGACTTTTGACAGCCAATCCAAGGACCATTCAGTAGGGCATTACAGCCGATCACCACCTCGCCAGAACCAGAGATTCGGACGCGCTTAGCAAGGCGAGTGCCGCTGCCAATTACCACCTTGACGCCACCCCGGATATTCAGAGAGCCTTTGATCATTACCCCTGGAGCCAGGGATACATTCGGGTAACGCAGGCCGTAGAACAGGCGCTTGCTCTCAAAATAAAACTTTGTTAAGGCTTTGAGGAGCGGATGCTTGACTTGGGCCACTGGCTCAACTGGAGCGCTAGGATTTGGAGTGGCAGCTATAGGTAATGGTTGGGTCATACATTCACCGGCGAACCTTCGCGCTGGTAGTGGTAAGTGTCTGCTTTCATATCGACGCCATTAATCGCTAACGCGACAATCTCTGCCTTGTGCTGCGCCAGTTGCAGCAAACTTGCCTTAACGGAAGTGCGATCGCTGGTGCCCGGTCGTACTACAAACAGTACATTCTGGGTAGCAGAGATCATTAAGGCAGTTTCACTCGTGAGGCTAAGGGGCGCACTATCCACTAAAACGTAGTCGTAGCATCCCGCGGATTCGGCTGCTGCTAGATGTTGCTCAAAACGGCCCCGGGCCACCAAGTCCACGACTTTACCGCTTCTAGGAGCACTGGGTAGGGCATCCAAACCTGGCCGGATTGGCACGGGTTCCTGTCCAAGCGGTTGATCACAGCCTAGCCGGCGACTAAGTTCCGCCTGCCGAAAGTCACCGTCAACGACCAGCACCCGGAACCCCAGATCCACTAGGGCTGATGCTAGCCCCAAAGTCACTGACGTCTTCCCCTCCCCAACCGTTGAACTGGTAATCAGCAAGCGACGATTTGCTAGTGTCAACAAGCTAATTGCCGAACCTAGCCATTGGAAGGCCACTTCCATGTCTGCCCCTAAGCGCTTGAAACGTGGAATTTGTACCACCACCGGAAACTCAACGTCTTGCAGGTCCTTAGCACTTAGCAGAGGATTGCGAGCTTCTAATAACAATGCCAGGGCGGCACTGCTAAATAGGGCTGCCAGGATACCCGCGATTGCGGTTAGCTTTACTTTTGAGGGAGCACGTCTAACGACTGCTGTATCCAGGGCTTGGACGTTGGGATAGACATCAAAGGCATTCACTTTAGCTTTCTGCACTTGCGCGACTAGACCTTTAAAGATCCCCTCGGCAATATCGTACTGTCGCTGTAATTCTGCTAGCCGAGCCTGACTAACTGGGATCGCTCCTAGGGAGCCACGCAGCTGACTAATCCGGCTAGCTAGTTGAGCAGCCTGGCTTTGTTGCATCTTGGCCTCACTCTCTGCCAGGATTAACCTTTGAATTAAAGCGACTCGGCCTTCTTTACCACTGCCGACGGTTGTATCTACGCCCTCTGTGTTGGCAGATCCCTGGGCAACGTACTGCTGCAAACGTTGCTGCAAGCTATCTTGCTGTACTAGTAGCGCTTGAACTGACTCATGCTGATCCGTAAACCGAGCTTGATTCTCGACTAAAGCTGCTTCAACTTCTGAAAGCTTTTGACGCGTAAACTGGAAGTCCTCATTCTCACCCAATTGAAGAGACCGAATCGCCTGATCGGGTGTCATGTTCAGCCGGTTCGCCAAGGTTTGTGTCAACGTCTTGTTGGACGATGCTTGGGCTAAGGCCTGAGACTGGGCGTCGGTTAAGCTACCGAGCAAAGCAACTAGCTCCTTAGTTTGTTCTTCGCTGTTAACTAAGCCAGAAGCCTCTTGAAATGTTGCCAGATTGGTTTGCGCCTGACGCAGATTTCGGCGAGCCTGCTCCAGCTCCCTCTGGCCAAACTTCTCCCGCACAGCAGCATCGTCTTGGCGCAACTCATTCAGCCGCTGTTGATAAAGATTAGTCAAGCCAGTTGCGCGATCGCTTGCCAGTTCGGCGCTGGAACCAGATACTTCTAGCTCAATAATTGTAGATTGCTCCTGGGGCGAAACTTGAAACAACTTTTTGTACTGGCCAAGATTGGCGTACTCAGCTTTCTCAGGATCGGAGATCCACAACCGCTTTATCAGGTCATCGCTGGTCATGATCGATGCTTGAACATTTAAGGGATTGACCTGGGTTGAAAAGGTGGTTTCACCATTTTTGATTGAGCCGAGGGTACCCAAACTGGCATCAAGATTGCTGGTTGTACTTGGCAGAATTAGCTGGGTTTTCGCGGTCCACACACGAGGGACTGAGGCAATGGCAGCGATCGTAGCAACTAGCAAAGTAAGGTTCAGACCTATTAAGGGCTTCCAATGCCTCAGTACAATTGCAGATGCTTTGTTCATAAGTTGGGCAGTCATTCATGGCTCATGCTTAATCTAACTTGATATTGAGTTTCAAGCTGGTAAAGTTTAGGTTATCCATGCTTATTAAAAAGTGCTGGCTGGATTTCATTAAGTAGTCAAACCGCGATAGTAATTCACGCTTTATTCAATTTCTAGCAAGTGATTTTTATTTTTTTTGGCTAAGTTACTGGAAACCTTGTCCTGACAGGGTTTACAACCCCTTATCTAGCTGGGCAGTCATTCATGGCTCATGCTTAATCTAACTTGATATTGAGTTTCAAGCTGGTAAAGTTTAGGTTATCCATGCTTATTCTAA
>CADCWO010000175.1 GCA_902806435.1 uncultured Synechococcales cyanobacterium
CGCACAGTACTGTTACCGGTTATATGCCCGTGGAGCTTATGTATGGTCAAAAACCAATCATGCCGGCGGAGGAAGATGTGCCCACATGGGTGTTTCTTTCATGGGAAGATGGAATTAGTACTGAGAGATTGTTGGAGCTTCGCATTCAACGACTGCAGAGGTTGCCAGAGGACCTTTCGATTGCATTGGAGAGGATGAAAGTTGCAAGACTGGGCAACAAAGAACGTTTTGACAGAACACATCGATTGAGAGCAAAGAAGATCAGAGAGGGTGATTGGGTTCTTGTGTTTGACAGCACATTGGAGCATCAACACAGTACAATACGAAAATTTGCGAAGAGATGGTTTGGACCTTTTGTAGTGACTGAAGTGCACCTTAATGGCACTTATTCACTTCGAGAGCTCGATGGAACTTCTTTGCGTGTGCCAGTTGCTGGAAAACGTATCAAGCTCTTTCAGAGAAGTGGGAGGTTTCATCTTGAAGACCTTGAAGAGATTTTTGATCCTCAGAACCCAGAGGATGGTCAACAAGCTGAAGGGGAAGATGAAGAATTGGACGATGCGGTTGAAGACTAAATTTGGCACATACCGGAGGATGTGCAGGTTTAGAGAGGGTGCATGTCCTGATGGAAATCCTTCCATTATGTACATATCAATATTAGTCTTAATATGTTTGAGTTTTAATTAGTGCTGTGGTGTTATTTTTATTTGTCTAGTTAATTGGAGGGTCCATGTTTATTTTGGCCTTCCAATTTAAGTTTATCGCTAAGGAATTTGGGTGGTTTGAGAGTGGATAAGGATAGGGATTGGATCCTTAGTGGGACTTAGTGTTGGGAGTATGGGTTGTTGTGTCCCACCTCCACTTTAGTTGAAACCGAGGTAAGGGAGGAAAAACCAAGGAAGGAGATGGAAAAGGTCGGAGGGGATTCCCTTTTGGGTAGAGAGTTTTTTTGGAAATGGGAGAGATGAGTCTGGAGAGTCTGAAATGAGTCTGGAGAGGATGAGGCAGAACTTCGAGACTGTGTAGCTCACGGAGCATTATTCGTATGTAATTGAAATTTTGTGAACTTGTTCTTTGTACTGAGAGCTTTCCAAGTTCGTTTCAAAAACTGAATTCGGAGTTTTAGAGCAAAAGTTATAGAGCTTTGAAAATTGTGAAAAACCCGAGGCTATCCATTGAGAGGCAGAGGTTTAACAAGCTATAACTTTTTCTGTAGTTCTTAGTTTGCTTTGAGATTTGCAGGACATTTGCATCTCTGTCTTGGCTTTCTAGAAAGATATTACAACTGAAATTTGGAGGTTTGAGCAAAAAGTTATGGAGATCTGAATGAATAGGGTTAGGCAGAACTTTGAACGTCCATAACTTTTGGACAGTAGTTTAGAATAGTTTGAGATTTTCAGGAGTGTTAGTTTGTTGCATTAGCTTTCCACAGAGCTATTGCACTTAGAATTTGGAGGTTTGAGCCACCTGTGGCGTCCATTTGAAGCTCACAGCTAGGATTTCTTCACTTTGCTAAAAGTTTTTATCAAAACTTGAAGATCTTAAGAGTTGAAGGGAGCAAGATTTGGAGGCTTTGGGGTTTGAGGAGATGAAGACATGAAGACATGAAGATTGTGTTGTGGCTTGTGGTCCGATTTCTTTGAATGTTATTCCCGGCCGATTTGGAGGCCTATTGTTTTCATTTCTGTTTCGTAAAATTTGTTGCGGCGAAGTGGGGTTCATTGCCCACATGGTCGTGTGGTTCCCACTGGTGAGGCACGTTTGCTGGTCACCGTGGGTTTGATTTTAGGAGCCATCCCTCGGACGGTTTCAGCTCGTGGTCTGACCGTCCCGTTTTACCCGTCCGAGGCCCGTGGTCTCTTATCACCCTACCTTCACCCTTACCTGTTAGAGCCACCACAGGATAGGACAACGGGGACCTGCATGAAGGCTTGAAGAATCAGAAGACTTCAAGATTAGAAGACCTGAAGATTTGAGGGCACGTTCGAGCTCCGTAGCCAAGTACTGCCAGCTGCAGCCAGATCCCCTGTGGATTCTCAAGGCGCTCCCCTCTCAACACGACATTTGGTGCTTCCACTGAGAGAGCTTTGAGGCTGCTGGAGTGTTGCTGCTATGGGAGACTCCGAAAGGACCGCTGGTGCCGGTGGAAGTGGTACCGGTGGTGTCCAGTTTCCTATGGAGGACGTTTTAGGGGCATTGGCCCTATTCATGGAACAACATCGAGCAAATCAAGGTGGACAAGGCGCCACGAAGGCTCTGAAGGCTGTTGTCTCCCAAACTGGAAGGTTCAATGGCAAGAACATCTCACAGTTCTTGCGGACCTACATTTGTGAGATGGAAGTGCATCAGGTTGATGACAACCAAATGATGCAGACTTTCAATATGGCGGTTGTACCTGACATTCGTGGCCGGGTGCAAGAGATCCGCGATTTGGCCACCTCTTGGGCAGCATTTGCTGAGCGGTTGCGCGATGAGTACTTCGATGAAGACACAAAGAGGATGACCAAAAGATCTT
>CADCWO010000176.1 GCA_902806435.1 uncultured Synechococcales cyanobacterium
TTGGGTCTTGCCCCCATGCTGGTGGCCAAACGCCCGAAACTGTTCCCAATCGGTAATCTTATGCCGACTACCTTGTTGATAGCCAGTGGTCGCTCGGCAATCGCCGGTTTGCTCCTCCCGTTTCAGCCATAGGTCTAATGTGTTGCGACTGATGTTGAACAGTTTGCATACTGTAATTTTGCGCTCACCCCGTTTGACTGACTTGATAGCTTTGGTGCGAAGGTCGTAACTGTAGGGCGCGGGCATGGTCATTCCTGAACTCGCTTCTTACTCTACAATAACGTCCTTACCTGTTTGTGTAGGGCTATATAGCTGTTTTTAAGCAGGTCTTTGATACCAATGTGTTTGGCGTTGTGAGGGTTACCCAGGCTTTCGTGGATTTGCTGCAAAAGTCGCTCCAACCCCGCATTGTGAATGTAACGTCAGGCTTGGCTTCGCTTACTCTGCACAACGACCCCACCTGGAAGTATTACAACGTTAAAGCGGCTGTTTACAACCCATCAAAAGCAGCACTTAATATGTACACTATTGCTTTAGCTTACGAATTGCGGGATACACCGTTTAAAGTTAATGCCGTTGACCCCGGATTTACTGCCACAGATTTCAACCAGCATAGCGGGCCTGGTACGGTGGAGGATGCCGCTGCGCGTTTAGTGAAATACGCCACCATCGATGCTGATGGTCCGACAGGAAAGTTTTTTAGTGATGACAACAGCCCAGAAACGGGAGAAAGCCCGTGGTAGTTTCAGGTAGTTAGCAACCTCATTGTGTGCCACTCTCAGAAGTAAAAAAGCGCATCAACTTTCCCAAAGCGGGCGCACACGCGGCAAATCGTTTTGCAAGTCGAGGCATAGATTTGAAGTGTGGTGAAAATAATGGCACAACCTAACAAGTCATTGGAGCGGAAGCGGTCTTTTCATGCGCGAAACTTCCATGCGGTAGTGTCTTAGATCTGTTGATGCTCTAAACTATGTACAGAGAAACCTGTTTTAACCTCTCTCACGAGAGCCTCAAACAATGGCACTGATTTCTTTAGCGTGTCCTCATTGTCAAAGTGATAAAGCGGTGGTCAAGAACGGTAAAAGCGCAGAGGGTAAACAACGATTTCGCTGTCGAGGTGATGTGTGTCAAGGACGCACCTTCATGCTCAACCCTTCCTACCCAGGACGACTGCCTGCGATCAAACAACAAATTGTGGATATGAGTTTGAATGGCAGTGGGGTGCGAGACATTTCTAGAGTGCTCCATGTCAGTACGCGAACGGTGATTGGTGAACTAAAAAAAAGCCGCACAGCTCCAGTTCGTCAACAAAGCAGTCTTACAGCAGGTTGAACCGGAGCAGCTCAACGTAGAAGTGGTTCCAGTCCAGCTTTTAGCTGATTCTGAAACCCGTGAGAGCGAATTAGATGAAATGTGGAGTTTTGTCCAGAAAAAAGCAAATCAACGATGGCTTTGGCATGCCATTGACCATGGAACGGGAGTGGTACTAGCCTACGTCTTAGGCGGGCACAGTGATGATGTCTTTCTCAAGCTGAAGCAACTGCTAGAGCCATTTGGCATTGATCGATTTTACACAGATGGATGGGGTGCCTATGGACGACATTTAGATTCAGTTCTACATCAAGTGGGTAAAGCCAATACCCAGAAGATTGAACGAAAACATTTAACTTTGAGAACTCGGATTAAGCGACTGGCACGGAGAACGATTTGCTTCTCGAAATCTGAAGTCGTTCATGATGCTGTCATTGGTTTGTATATTAATCGGCATGAGTTTGGGGTATTGGTGTAAAAGGTGCAAAAGGTGCCATCAACAGATGTACAACATTACCCTTCCATGCATATTCTTTAAATCATTAATCTCAATAACAAGGAGGATAACCATGACAAACAATACGAAGATCGCATTGGTTACAGGAGCGAGCCGAGGACTGGGCAAAAATACTGCTTTGGCGGTTTTGTTGCAAAAAACGAGGCTCGTGATAGGGTGAGAAATTCCCACTCCTGAATGAGGTCTCCGATTGGCTTGCTCTTCTGTGTTCAAGTAGCGTCATTTTGTGCCCGCAATTATCCTCAGATGTGTGCGTTGGTACTGCCGCTACAGCCTCAGCTACAGGGATGTGGAAGAATTGGCTCAAGAACGCGGCCTGGGAGTTGACCATTCAACTGTGTACAGGTGGGTCCAGGCTTACGCCCCCAGTTCGATAAGCGTTGTCGCCGTCATCTGCACCCAAGCAGTAGCTCTTGGAGAGTGGATGAAGTCTACGTGAAGGTCAAAGGCAAAGGGAGGTGGCTGTATCGAGCTGTTGACAAGTATGGAGATACCTTGGACTTTCTGCTGACGGCGAAGCGAGATGCCTCAGCAGCAAAGCGGTTCTTCCGCAAAACTCTCAACGCCAGAAACAGCACAACACCAAGGGTGCTCAATGCTGATCAGCATAAAGCTTATCCGCCAGCGTTTGCTGAACTGCAGGCAGAGAAGATTCTACCCATATCCACTCAGCTGCGACAGA
>CADCWO010000177.1:0-319 GCA_902806435.1 uncultured Synechococcales cyanobacterium
TGTGGGTCAATGTGCGCCATCAACTTTTGCGTCGCATACCAGCTATCCATCAGTACCGTTGTGAACGGTAGCTGCTTACTGTAGACCACAGCGTCAAGCATGGCCGCCACATGGTCGAGCTTGCTCTGACCGTCGCCGTATGGGTCATACAAGCGGTAGTCTATCAGCCAAAACTGCCCTGTTTCTCCATTGACATATATGCAGCTAATCAAGCCAATGCCTCGAATGACTCGATGTTCATTGCCAAGGCGGTTCAGCGGGGAGAGTCTCTTCCCGCTGACACGCCGCACTGTATTGTCGCCTGACTAGTTCAATCGAG
>CADCWO010000177.1:329-10044 GCA_902806435.1 uncultured Synechococcales cyanobacterium
AAGATGGTCAGCCAAGTTCGTCACCGTATAGTTAATGGGACTGCTCAGCAGGTATTGGCAGTAGTCGAGTTTAGTGAAGCTCATTTCTCCAGTCTAAGATCGCCTTTGCGTAAGTCCTGACAAATACACCTGAAAGGCCCAAGGAGCAGGGCTTACACATACGGAACATAACGGATCTATCTGAACGTATTGATCAGATACAAAACGTAACAAGGTCCGCTGATTCCCCTTTAACTGAACGAATTGTTCAACGCAGAGGAACGCCGAACAGGATGGATACGCTCAGCATCGGTAAGAGCAAAAGAACTCTTGATACCGCTGCCTCAGTAGCGGAGGACTCAAACCCCACGGCCTCTTAGAAGCAAATAGGCACAGGCAAAGATCAGGAGTGGGTATAAGGCAATTCCACAAAAAGTTTTGCCATCAGTTTCCAGCCAGCTAACCATAATGGGAAAAAACATCATGGACAGCTTCAAAAAAATCTGGACAGACGATCCCGATATGGATCAGCACAAGGAATCACTATTGACGTTAAAACAAAGGTTATCGAGGTCGAGAGAGCCCCACTTATCGATCAAAGCTGAGAGCTACTTAGCAAGTGTGGGACTCACTAAACGCTTCTTCCCAGTCTGGCGGGTCTTCATTTTCTCTGCGGCGCCTCCGGTGGTAGTCCAGACAGTGATTGCTGAGTCACAACGTTTAGGGTCAGGATCAGCACAGAAGAAGAGGCAATCGAGCTGGCTCACCAGGGAGAGGATAGCTGGATCGGGTAGGAAGGCGAGGACAACAACATCACCACCGTCAGTTTTGTTCTGAATGTGCCTTTCCACAACTTCTCGAAATAGTCTCAGGTCTTGGTCCTCTTCATAAGGGGTAAAATCTACAACAACAGAAATAACATTGCTGGGAATGGACTGGGGCCACTTCTGACGGGTTGGTGGAGAAAGTAACAATAGTGCAACCTTGGGAGGCATCAACTTTTGGAACTCAGCCGAGGTCGGCTCACCACAGTAGAGATAGTTGGCTTGCCCTAGCTTCCACCACTCGCCTGGCTGTACCCGCTTGGGAGCAACGGTTAAGGAGCGCTCCTCCCGAACTCGCTTGCGCCTAGAGGAGATAGAGGTTGCTGGTTTAGATTCAAAGGCCACAGGAACCTGATCTGGAGGCTGGGAGCCTGGTTGCTGGGAATCTGGATGTGGGTGTAGTACCTGGGGCTGGAAGATCGGCTGTGATGATGGTTTTGCCAAAGATTCTCGCATCTGCATCACTGGCTGCGACTGAGGCTGAATGTAGCGATTCCTCAACTCTCTTGCAGAAGCAGGAGTAATTTTCTCTCCCGCTTGAGCACGGGAAATAGCTTCCTGTCTGGCCTCTTGAGGAGTGGATGGAGCTGTTAGCAGATAAAGAGCACTGGCCGCAATATCTAGATCCGAAATGGTTTCGGTTTCAAAATGAGTCGCAACTCGCATGTAGTTGAGGGCAGTTCGATCGGTCCAACCAAACTCTGCATCGAGCCAGTTCATCCACTGACCATGCACTAAGCGCTCTTTAACCTCAAGCAGTCTTTGCCCGACCGCAATGATGCTTTCGAGGGTTTGTTTGACCAGCAATTTGATTTGACTGGCCTGCAGTTGCAAAAACTCAGCCGTATCAGTATCAATGCTTTTATAGTCAAAGAAGCGGCGACTGATGGTGTCAGGCATAGGGGGTCGTGATTAGCAATTAGTTAGAGAGCGGGTAACACAAGGCTGCATTATGTAGTCTCTTATACAATTATCATTGTAGCGTCTTTATACCTCATAGCCTCTATCACTAGGTTTATCGATTCTAGGCGATCGCACCCCAATTGTAATGTTCATCTGCTGCCAAATAATTGATTCCATAGCAGCATAGCGGGGCTGATCTCTGCAAGATTGAGCTCTCTGTAAGCTTGACCCTAAATAACTATCCGGCTGAGAAGACTGGCAAAGTTGTTGTCAGAGGAGACAGCATCAGCCCATTGCTATGGAAGTACGGCGTCTACGACGTCCAGCTTCAATAGGGCGAGGAGCAACATCATTAGGGCTGAGGCTGTAGGGTTGAAAGAGCTCCGCCCTGGTTAACTGGGGCTCCTTGCCTCTACGCCTATAAGCGGGCTTAGATGGTTCCACTCCAGCCATAACGTGTAGCTCTAGCTGGCTGGGAGGATCATTGTTCGGGTTGGGGTCAGCTAGGGTAGTCGATGTACTAGGCGATTCCGCCTGTTTGCGAGAAGTAGATTTGGGAACTAGGACGTGCTTGCGGCAAGCCTGTACCGCAGGAACAGGAAGTGGTTGAGGCTCAGTACTAGACTTAGGTTTGGCTGGGACTTCAATGCTGGCAGAAGCATTCTCCCTTAGCTCAGCTTGAGCTAGAAGGGCTGACTTGGGAGCGGGGGCCACAGCAGCGGCTAGGTGTGCCTTGCAGCAATGTGCTTGCCGCCGTTGCTCATCCAGTTCAGCTTTGAGAGCCTGAAGAGACCATTGCAGACGGCTATGGATAACTGCCTGGAGATCAGCTTGAACATCCTCACTCAGGCTGCTCAGAAAGTTTAGGCAAAGCGCTTGAGAGACTTCCGGTGGCAGGGTATCGAGGAACTCTTGAGCAGCGGTTGTAGCAGTAGTGGTGGCAATCTCTTGGACCTTGTTCTCGATTTGCATAAAGCTTCTCATTTGCTCCTGTTGAAGATGTCAAGGCTGTTTGCAACAGATTAGCAAATTTTTCATTCCTGTCTAGAAGGTGGTGGCAGCGGTTTATCTAGAGGGACGAAGCTCGACAATCAGCTTAATGCAGTCTTCAGCAGCCTCAATAACCTCAGCTACTTCACCCATCCACCTCTGGCCTTGCTGGTTTGGGTCGCCAAGGAAAACCCGATCTCCAGGCTGGACATGTGGCACAGCTTCGTCTTCCCGTTGCGCTATAGGAGGAATACCAGTAACCGTAGGAGATTCAGGATGTGGCTCATCAGCCCAACTGGGAGACAAGACTTGCCCTAGCTGCTCATTGTGCTGTTCAGGGATTTCTTCTGGCATACGTTCTACCCAATCAGGATGTAGGGTAAATCTTACCCCTAGATGCCCTTCTACATCCACTTGTAAGTGACCATCAGGCGTCACTTGCCAGATTCTGGCTGTCTTGCCAGCCCAGTTGTCTCCACCATGTTGGCGACGCAGGATACGGACGCGAGCTCCCACTCTAAATACAATAGTGAGTGCAGGCTCTATCTGAGGGGAATCTTCCAATCCTTTTCTGGTATAACTGAGAGCGGTATTTACTTGAGGTTTTGGGCCTGAAGGAGCTATAGTCTCTATCTCGTTTATCAGGGGAAAGGATTCATCCCATAGCTCAAACTGGGGTAAGGGTTCTTGTTCTGGAGGGGCTTGAGCCAGCTCAGAAGTTTCCTCGTCGTTTTCTATAGTCTCAGCCTTAACGTCGATAGTATGGTGAAAGCGAATTTGCTTGGCTAGAGCGTGGGTGATGATCTCTCCCTGGTTAGCCCTTTCCAAAGCTTCCTGACGCGCTTCTTCTGGGGTTGAAGGTCTTGCTAAAAGGTAGAGAGCAGAGGCAGCGATTTCTACTTGCGTAAAATTTACGCAACTGAATTGTTCGGCTACCTGAATAAATTTGGTTGCTGCGGAGACACTCCAGCTAAACTCTGCTTTTAGCCATTTTCTGAAGCTACCATATCCAAGCTGCCCCCTTATTTCAATCAGCGTTTGTCCAATTTCAATAATGTATTGGGCAGACCTTCGGATTAAACCTCTAAGCTCAAACGTCTTCTGCTGAACCACATTGCGAGTTTCTGTGTCTAGAGAAGAGTAATCGAATGAGCGGGATTCAGATAGACTAGGCAACATGCGACTTGTCATAACGGATGCCTCCGATTAAATGTGGCGGCTTTGAATGCTCTCTGAACTAGATATTGCAGTAGAAGAAAATTCAGTATCCTTTGGCCGCCACTTGTTCATTCTTTCCAAGTGGCAATGATGCTCTTCAATATTTGGGTTACTAAATTCAGGCATTACTGCAACCTTGAATTATTATTGCTTCAGGTTGAAGGAAAGGTGATTGATTGCATGTCATCGCCAAGAGATTCTGCAATTGCTTTATAAGTTCTTCCCTTTCCTCTTTATGAGTGATCTTTAAATACTGAGTGCTCTAGCTGAGTGTTTAGGGAGAGGGACACATACGATCGTTTAACGGCTCTGAATGTCTATCAGCATGGCGTTGGGCTAGGAATTAATTGATATCTTCATCGGGAATGTACTCAATAAGCTCTGAGGGAGTACAAGGGCTTTTGCTGAGGATGGCAATTCCATCACACAGCTTGGCTAACGTATCTCCACCAATTTGAGGTAGTTCATCGGTATTTTTCAGCTTAGAGATACTTACAGGGTTCATACCTATAGTGTCAGCCAGCGCCTTGTTAGTAATCTTGCGCTCGGCCATCATAACTCTTAGCTTCCAGCGTACCTTCCCCACAATTGGCTCACATAATACAGCACTCATAAGTATCTCCTAAAGCTAGATCGCTTACCAATATAGCCTATAAAGCTATATTAAATAATCTATAAGCTAATACTAATACTTATTAAGCTATTACAAAAGAAGAGCTTATAGCTCGTTAGTTTACGTATGTAGCTTTATAGGCTATTATAAAAATATGGCGGGTAAGGAAAGCAAGCCGCCTCACCCTTAACTACAAATCCAGGGTTGCACAGAGACTACCCAGCACTTGGGCAAATGAACTGCTCAAGCGCAAGGGCTGAAAGACCACCGAAGCATAGTCCTTGACAAGGTGATCAAAGGTGGGAGGCAGGTCTTGAGAACAGCAGTTCTGCATAGGCCACTCTACCAACGCCCCTCTAAGGGGCCGGATGCGGGGCCAGATATGGGTCGGGAAGACAGGCTTTCAAAGAAAAGAGAGGAGGATGACTTCAATCAACCTACTCTCCTGCACAACAAACTTAAAGGGATCGTAGCCATGACATCATTTGAAGTGCAACTGCTTGACCAGGAATATCGTGACTTCCAAGATCGAATCGCCGATGAGTGGCGAGTTGAGAGCGAGAGTGACGGGGATGAGGGACTTGCCCCTGAGTACCCAAGGAACTCAGTTTATCTTGATGGCTACAACGAAGGCCACGCCAGGTACATCAACTGTCTATTTGACTTCAAAAAGCATTACAACGGACGGCTCTGCCCTTGTGGGCTTAAAACAGAGCAAGACTGCCACTGCGAGTCTGAGACAGGCTGGAGTGATGAGTTTTAGGAGTTGATTCTAGGGCTGAGCCGGAGCAGGCTTGGCCCTTCATTGATTTGGAGATTGACATCTATGTTTCAAAAAGCCACAAAACAACAAGCTTAGCTTCGATTAGCCTTAAGTGGTCCCAGTGGAGCGGGTAAAACTTACTCTGCTTTGAATATCGCTCAGCATTTGGGAGAAACGATCGCGATGCTGGATACCGAGCACGGTAGCGCTTCCAAGTACGCCGACCGCTTTGACTTTGATGTATGCAACCTCACGGACTGCCACCCCGCTAAGTATATTGATTTGATCAAAGCCGCTGATAAGGCAAAGTACGAGGTCATCATCATTGATAGCCTTAGTTACGCCTGGTTTGCAGAACTAGAGCTTGCAGGTAAAGGTTTTGATGGATGGAAGAATGTCCGGCCTCTAGAGCGTGCCCTCATCAATGCAATGTTGAGCAGCCGTGCTCACATCATTGCCACCATGAGAACGAAGACTGAATGGGTGCTTGAAGAATACGTCAACAAGGGCGGTAAAAGTTGTGTTGCCCCCAAGAAGGTTGGTACAGCACCGATTCAAGCTTCAGGAGTGGAATATGAGTTCGATTTAGCTGGAGAGCTAAACCTGGAGCACGTTCTGATGATTTCCAAGTCTCGCTGCCCTGCCCTGAGTGGCACTACCCACCTCAATCCGGGTGAGGAACTAGCGGCGACACTTCTGACATGGCTCATTGATAGGGCACCTATGCCGGAGTCAACTCAAAGCAAGTGCAATCACGTTCGAGTGGCACGGGAAGCCGTTGGTCTGGAAACAGAAGCGGTGAAGGAGCTGATGCAGCAACAATACAGCCGTACCACTCCAGGCCAGCTTTCCTCTGAGCAAGTGGATGCACTGGTTGAGATGATTGCGGCCAGCCAGAACGGGAAGCACTAATGTCTTGGGGTGGGGCACTTCCACCCTGTTTGTTCAAAATATTCAAAAACTAAGGGAGGAAAGCAAGATGAACAACAGTCAATCTCTAACATCTCAGCTCTACGTTGAAGCACTCAAGCGCCGGTTGGAATCCAATCCAGAGAGGGCAGGAGAGTTAGCCATTAATCTTTTAGGGGATTTTCTGGAGCAAGCCAGGTTGAACTCAGCGCTCCAAGAAGAGAATGCACGACTGAGAAAACAGCTCCAGCGACAGCAGCGACCACCGCAGCTATTTCCTTTGCCAAGGATTTAGCTACAGGAACATATCAAATCATGCACAAAACTGCTCAGCATACATGAAAATCTTGGAACCCGCTTTCTCCATACCAACAAAGAACTAGAGCTTCTGCTTGTTGTAGTGCCAAAGTGGGAATCATGTACTTGGAGATAAGACATACATAAAGTAACCAGAACACCTAATGGAAGAAGCCCTTGCTCACCTGGATCAGGCAGTACAATGCCTTCAGCAGGAAATTCTTAGGCTCAGGCGGCAAGGCATCAGGGCAGGAGCAATCGAGTCTTACCCACGCGGTGAGCGCACTTACTACAACTACACCTACTACGAGGCAGGAAAACCCATCCGGCGGTATCTGCCCCTGAAACAAAAGGCCCAGGCTGAGGCAGAAATCCAGCGAGGGCGACAAGTAGAGCAGTTGGAGGAGGCAATTGCTCTACTAGAGCAGATAAGAGTATTAATTCAGGCTTGATTGCCTGTGGAAGATATTTGTGGAACTATATGTCTCAGCCGACTACGGCAAAAAATGGATTTTCGTGAGGCTATTAAATCATCACAACCGGGAACGCTTACCCCAAGCATTCTGCAAAGCTGGCTATTCAACCCGTGTTCTTTATCCACTAGACCACGACTATTTCGAGTTCAAAGCAAAAGCTAGCTTTCCAGGCGCATCATCTGAGCTGTCCAATCTAGCTGAACTCAAAAATTAGCCTGCCCATCGCAGCGGATCGCTTTATCGAAACCTATTTTCAGGAGTTACCTTATGTAAACCCTTATGCCTAATTGATTGTTCCCTGCTTGTTACTATGTACCACTCAGGCCCCATCTCAACCCTACAGTTCCCGACTATCGCCTCTGAGCTGGCAACCTCAATCGCCAGGGTATAGAAGTCGTTGGATTCCCTGATGGCGGCAAAGTTAGTTCGGGTGTTGGCTGCAAACTCTTTTAGCGGACTTAATGAGGAAATATGATGAGAAATCCCGCAACAGTCCATAATCCCCTGTTAAAGTTGCCAGTGTCCCAAAAGCTGAAAGATTTACCCTCAGAAGCTAAAGAGTGCCTTCGCAACTTGCTGGTAGAACTCTCGAGTGATGCCCGTGCAAGAGCTGAACATGCTTGGTGCAATGGGAAAGCTCCAATGGCTGCTTATTGGAAAGCGGTATCGGTGTATGCCAAGCACACCGCCAGAATTTGCCGCTGAAGAACTACGAAATTTTCTGAGGAATCACCATGAGGACAAATACTGTATCTGCTTGCTTTCTGGAGCCAAAAAAGGCTGATCTTGTCCGTACCTACCTGCAAGAGATTAGACGCTTCCCCTTGCTGACCCACGAGCAAGAACTCATCTACGGCAAACAGGTACAGCAGATGATGAGGCTATACGAGACGAAAGCGGCACTAGCCCAGAAGCTAGGACGGGAACCAACCCTTGAAAGATGGGCGCAGGCAACACACTTGAGCCTTAACGAACTGGATGCCACTCTAATGCAGGGCCACAGAGCCAAACGCAAGATGATTGAGGCTAATCTACGGTTAGTCGTCTCGGTTGCTAAGAAATATCAGAAGCGGGGGATGGAGCTGCTGGACCTGGTGCAAGAAGGTTCACTAGGCTTGGAGCGAGGCGTGGAGAAATTTGATCCAACTAAGGGGTACAAGTTCTCAACCTACGCCTACTGGTGGTGTCGTCAAGGAATTACCCGCGCGATCGCCCAGCAAGCTCGCATGATCCGGTTGCCTGTCCATGTCAATGAGAAGTTGAACAAGATAAAGAAGGCACAGCGCCAGCTTGCTCAAAAACTTGGCCGTACCGCTACCGTTGCTGAAATAGCAGATGCTCTAGACTGGTCTGCTCATAAGGTGCAAGAGTGCCTTCAACAGGCCCGCCAACCTATTTCCCTAGAGCTGCGGGTTGGAGAAGCACGAGATACTGAACTGGGAGAGTTGATCGTGGATAACCGCGCACTTCCAGAAAACTATGCTGAGCAGTCAGATCAACGGGCGTACTTGGAAGCAATGATGGCTGAACTTACCTCCCAGCAGCAACAAGCGTTGACCTTGCGGTTCGGTCTCAACGGGGAAGCAGAACATACCCTGACTAAAGCCGGAGAATGTATGGGAGTAAGCCGAGAGCGCGTGCGGCAGTTAGAAGCATCAGCGCTCAAGAGGTTGCGAATGCAACAAGAAAAGCTGTCCAGTTATTGAAGCGAAACTGTACTACTTAAGGGGCAAAGAGATGATTCACAAATTGAGCTATTACTCAACCAAGCCTGAAGACGAGGATACTCTGGACCGGATTGCCCCTCAGCTCTGGCGTTTACCCCAGGACCAGCAAGTTGCCGTCGCGATCTCTGCCATGTACGAAGCTTATAAGCCGGATGCAATTTCCTTTGACTATGATCGCTGCCCGTCGAGGTAGTATGACCAGTGCATCGAATTGATTCAGCTCCTCTCAACACCAGGTAAGCTGGCACTTTGCAGAGCGATTCTCGAACACCTAGCGGTTGCAGAATTGGCTGGAAAGGGAGAGGGGTTCTCAATATCAGATAACTTTTGCACTTTGCCTGTACTTGCAGCTAAATGGGAGGGATAAAGATGGACTGGACAACCGAACAACTGGAAGCAGCGAATGGAAAATACCTCCTTTTCGCGGAGAGCAAGAGTGCCCGCTTACTACGCAAGTCCGGGATGGGCTGGAAGATCGGCGATGCGCGAAAAGCCGCCTCAACTCAAGTAGTGCTGCAAATTCTCAATCAGCAGCAGGTGACGCTGGCAATCGAAAGTATCCATATTTGATGGGAGGAAAAAAATGAACGCGATTAACTTGTACGAACAATATAGGCTTCTATCCTCTGGCGCTTGACTGAGGATGGACGGTGGGAACTGGTGGATTTTGAGCGACCTGCGAATGCAATCTATCGCTGCCGCCACGATGCGGAAGGTAGCCTCTATGCTTTCTTGCCGAGCTTTTGTCCTGCAAACAAGTACGGCATAATGCCCAACCCAGGCGCAAGTAAAGAGCAGCTATCTTGGAAGTTGAGGGCTATTTCAGCAGCAGTCCCCTAACTTATGTTATGCACCAACTTTCTTTTCTCCCCCGACAGAAGCAGCACCTACTATCTGGAATTGTACACATCCCAGACTGGCTTTCTCTTGAGGAACAACAACAGCTCCTTGAGCGTTGCCGGGATTGGGCTAAGCCTCCGGCTGGCTTGTATAGCCCACAAATGCCGGATGGGAAA
>CADCWO010000177.1:10054-10731 GCA_902806435.1 uncultured Synechococcales cyanobacterium
AGATGAGCTACAAGCTCTGGCCCAACGAGCCCTAGAAGATACCTTACCTCAGTACGCAGGGCGGCAAATGGATGCGGCAGTGCTCAATTTCTATGCCCCTGATGCCAAGCTTGGGATGCACCAAGACAAGAGCGAGTCAGAACAGGTACGCGCAGAAGGAAGCCCAATTATCAGTATCAGCTTGGGAGATGCTTGCTTATTCCGGTTTGGCAACTCCCAAAGCCGCAGCGGTCCTCATCAAGACATTGAGCTGCAAAGCGGCGATCTTTTTGTCTTCGGTGGGGCAGCTCGGATGACCTTCCACGGCGTGCTCAAAACCTATCCGGGGACTGCACCTGTGGAGTTAGGTATCAGAGCAGGCAGGCTCAACCTCAGTATGCGAGAGACGGGCTTTGACGATACTTTTGACGATGCGGTTGAGAGCTTTGCCAAGGCTTTTGAGGGGACGGTAATCAAAGATTTGAACAAGGAGTAAAGGCTGCTTCACTGAGGGACGAGCTAGTGCTCAAAACACTCGATCAACCACAAAATTCAGTACACCTGCCACGATCGTCAGCACAATTGACCCAATCACGGCAGGTAAAAAGCCAGCAATAGAGAACTCTGGAGTTAGCGCAGAAACCAACAGTAGCGTGATGCCATTGATCACCAGCAGAAACAGCCCCAGCGTCAATAAC
>CADCWO010000178.1 GCA_902806435.1 uncultured Synechococcales cyanobacterium
TGAGCGCTCAAATGCTTGGATGGAGCGCTGTAAAAGTCTAGTTAAAAACTTTGAGCGGACCTTATCTCATGCGACGACCAAGATCAATCTCTGCTTTGTCAGGCTAATGCTGAAGCGGCTACAAGCCGCTTCCTGAGATCTCAAATGGGTTCTATAGAACATTTATCTATAGAACACAGCATTTACTAATTCATGACTACAAGGTGGCATATCACCTGTCTTGAAAGCTAGACCAAAAAGACTGTTGTGCTTCCTAACCTAAAGGCTATTTAGTTGGGCGATCGCGCAGTGGTTACTCACCTAATTCTGGTCTCGAGCCAAATGCAGTAAGCTTTCTAAGCGTCTGTATAAAACAGTCGGTGTTAGAAGCTGAACGTTGTCAATTGCTGGCGTGCTTCATCAATCAAGATCAGTGCTAGAACATTCCCAAAATCTTCACGATTGGCCATCTTGCAGCTACTTCCGCTGGGGAGATTCTTAAGATAACTACACGTTCCATACTTTTAGCCATGAATTTGCATAGGACTAGCTGACTGAGCGGATATTCTAGTGGCTGAGATTGAAGCATTGTCGTCTTTTGGATTTGTAAGCAATGAGTCAAGTTGATACCTTCGGAAGCTATAAGTTAAAGCGATCAATGCAAATTAAAATACCTTCTGACTTCAGCACTGCAATCGAGCCAAAAGTAAGCGCAGCAGACCAACAGACAGCCAGTCCAGACTCAACATTGCGGCAAGAGCTAAGCTCAGACCAGCAGATGTTGCAGTACCAGCAAGGCTTGATTGAGTCTCTGACAGAACAACTTGCCAGTAGCCAAGCCCATACCGCTCAACTAGAGTCTGACTATGCTGCACTTCAGCAACGCTACACAGAACAGTCTTATCACTTGCAGCAAACAGAGGCGGCTTGCTTAGACTTGCGTACTCGTCTGCACCGGCAACAACGCCAAAGTCTTCAGTTTAAGACAGCATTAGAACAGTGTTTAGAGCCGTCAGTGTTACATAGTGCCTCTAAAACTGGTGTTCCACAATGGTCAGCCCCTGCTTCCCCTGTCAGTGAGGAAACATCTTTATTCGATTTGGAACCTGCACAACCATCGCCATCTCTGACAAGGCTGAATAGAGAGTTTGCTCAAGCTAAAGCCTGTCAAGCCACCCCCCCCGCTTTGGGTTCCAGCTGCCAAGATTTCCCAGTAGATAATCGGGCAGTTGGGCATGAGCGTGCAGATGCTTGTAAACCAGGCGAAAAAGTCTCATTATCTGCACGGGTAAGGCCAGATCCTGATCAGCCCCTCTTCAGTAATGAACATCCTCCGAAGGAGAGCAAGATTATTTCAGAGCCACTAGAGTCAGCAGAAGAGACAAAACTGCTAGGCCTGCCGCTTGTGTTTAAAGAGCAACCCATTCAGCCTTGGTCTGCCCCTCAATCTAGAGTAGGCACTAAATCGGTGGCTCAGAACCAACCCGCCGTTACTAAGCCCGCTAAACCTCAACCCACTAGGCAGCTAGAACATCGTGCTGCTCCATCCTCTCAACCTAGTTCATTGCAGCAGGCGCAACCTAAGACTTTGGCCATGGTTGAGCTTCCTTCCTTTCCTCGCTACCGTTATTAACAGCTATTAACAGCTTCTTCAGCTCGCTAAAACCCCAGGCAGAGGTTAAACAATAGCTTGAACTTCTATCCTTTGCCCTTTTGATCATTTGCGAGCAATCACTATGACCTTGGACAGTGAATCCAAGCTGTACTGACTGGTAAACCTTGCCTCAACTATTCGCTCAGGGCTATCTCTAATGAGCTGGGCTGGGGAAGCTTGAATGTGGTGATCCAGGATAGGAATAGCGTGAAATGGGATCAAAGCCGACTAACTTAGTTTGTGAGGTGAAGAAAGTGGCAAGATAGCTTTAGACTACTTGCCAGCACGGTGATCTCCTAGGAGCATTTTCAGATGTGCGGAATTGTTGGATACATCGGCAGCCGAGCCGCTAGCAGTATTTTACTAGAAGGTTTACAGAAGCTTGAGTATCGCGGCTATGACTCCGCTGGGATTGCTACCCTTTGGGAAGGCGAACTCCACTGTGTCCGCGCTAAAGGAAAATTGCGTAACCTGCAGGAGAAACTTGAGGGAGTTAAGAACTTTGCCCCTATTGGCATTGGCCACACGCGCTGGGCTACTCACGGAAAACCAGAGGAATATAACGCCCACCCCCATAGGGATGCAGCAGAGCGAATTGCTGTAGTTCAAAATGGCATTATTGAAAACTACCGTGATCTCCGGGAAGAACTGAGGCAGCGGGGGTATACATTTCGTTCAGATACTGATACAGAAGTCATTCCCCATTTGATTGCTGAGTTTCTTAAGGATATCAATTCCTCGCTTTTGGATGCTGTCCGGCAGGCTGTCAACAAGTTAAAAGGTGCCTTTGCGATCGCCGTGATCTCGGCGGATTATCCCGAGGAGCTGGTGATAGCCCGCCAGCAGGCTCCTTTGGTAATTGGTTTTGGTCAAGGGGAATTTTTCTGTGCCTCTGACACCCCGGCCTTAATTCCCCACACTCGTGCGGTGCTGACTCTAGACAATGGGGAACTGGCTCGTTTGACCCCTACTGGCGTTGAAGTCTACAGCTTTGCGGGCGATCGCCTGAGAAAAACGCCCCGCACCCTCAACTGGAATCCGATGCTGGTTGAAAAACAGGGCTTCAAGCACTTTATGCTCAAGGAAATCTATGAGCAGCCGGGGGTAGTCCGCACCTGCTTAGAGTCCTACATTAACAACGATTGGCATCCTGGATTGACTGCTGAGGTCAGTCCCATTCGTTTGGGGTTGGCCCCTGAACTTTGCGCCAACTTAGAACACATTCAGATTGTCGCCTGCGGCACCAGTTGGCATGCCAGCCTCGTTGGCAAGTACCTGTTAGAGCAACTGGCGGGGATCCCGACGATTGTGCAGTACGCCTCCGAGTTTCGCTACGCCCCATCGCCCTTAACTCCCAATACCTTGACCATTGGTGTTACCCAGTCTGGGGAGACTGCCGACACTCTGGCTGCCCTAGAAATGGAACTCCAGCGTCGGGCCAACCAGCCTGCCAAATTTCAGGCCCGCCTTTTAGGCATTACCAACCGCCCTGAGAGTTCCCTGGCGCACCTAGTACCGCGGATTATTGACACCCACGCCGGAATTGAGATCGGGGTGGCGGCCACAAAAACGTTTGTGACTCAGCTTGTCGCCTTTTACCTATTGGCCTTAGATTTGGCCTACCGGCGGCAAACGCTCGTTCCTGAGCAGTTAGAACAAATCGTTGCCGGGCTGAGGCAACTACCCGCGCAACTAGAAGTGATTCTAGAAGGCCAAGAGCGCTATATCGAAAGCCTAGCCCATAGTTTTATGGATACCCATGACTTTATCTACCTAGGACGGGGCATCAACTTTCCCATTGCCCTAGAAGGCGCTCTGAAGCTTAAGGAAATCAGCTATATCCACGCCGAAGGCTACCCAGCTGGAGAAATGAAGCACGGACCGATCGCCCTTTTGGATGCCAAGGTACCGGTTGTCGCGATCGCCATGCCCGGCACTGTATTTGAAAAAGTACTCTCTAATGCCCAGGAAGCCAAAGCACGAGATGCTCAGTTGATTGGCGTAACACCCATGAATGAACAAGAGGCAGCAGACACTTTTGATGCGCTACTCCCTGTACCAGAGGTCGATGAGTTGCTCTCTCCCATTTTGACCGTGGTTCCACTGCAACTGTTGGCCTATCACATTGCCGCCCTGCGGGGGTTGGATGTCGATCAGCCTCGAAACTTAGCAAAATCGGTGACGGTGGAATAAACAACTAACCAAGATGCAACCAATTGTGTACAAAACAATCTCAAAGAAATAGAGGATGCAATCTTAACCCTCTAAGCCGTGTTTCATTGGGTAATAGAGTTGATGCAATTGTCATCTTCGCTGCAGTGGCGAAACCTAACTGCCTTTAGTCTAAAATCATTGGTTCTGGTTGGGTAGCAATGATTAACCAGCAGGTGGAACTGCCCTGGCTGCTTGAGATTGGGAATAGCCCTTTGGTGGCGGTAGCTTTGCACGATGGCCATGCCGTGCGTGAGGAAGTTGCTGCGTCACTGGCCCTGCCAAAGCATGAGAGATTTCGCGAAGAAGACCCCTTTACCCGTATCTGGACAGTTGTTGCCGACACGCGGATTGTCGGCTTGCGATCTCGCTTTGAAGTCGATTTCAATCGTCCTCGGGAGCAGGCAGTCTACCGCTCACCCGAGGAGGCATGGGGGCTGCAAGTTTGGAAATCGCCTCCCTCCCCTGAAATGATTGAACGTTCCCTGGCTCAGTACGACGCTTTTTACGCAGAAGTTCAGCGAGTTTTCACCCGGTTGCAGCGACGTTTTGGCCGGTTTGTCGTATTTGATCTGCACTCCTACAATCACCGCCGCGAAAAACAGAATGCTCCTCCTGCTGATCCGGCCACTCACCCAGAAGTAAATGTTGGCACTAGTTCCCTAAACCGCGATTGCTGGGCACCCTTGGTGGATCGCTTCATCAAGGACCTGCGTTGCTTTAACTTTTTGGGCCGCCAGCTTGATGTGCGTGAGAACGTTAGATTTGGGGGTGGCCACTTCCCCCGCTGGACGCATCAAACTTTCCCTGACGCCGCTTGCGTAGTAGCGCTTGAGTTTAAGAAGTTCTTTATGGATGAGTGGTCTTACGAGGCTGATCACAGGCAGTTAGAGGCGATTTATCATGCACTTAAATCCACCGTACCTGGGATTCTGGAGGAACTGGAGCTTTAACTGTGCTCTCCAATTAAAGAACTAACCAAGCTGCCAGAGCCGCTGTGGTGGTGAAAGATGTGATCGATAAACCACTCAGAGGTTGCCTTAAAGTTATGCACGGGGGTGGGTAGCAGTTCTAAGTAGGTTCCCTGGCGAATCAGGTGGCCAACCTTGCCTTTGACCTCAAAGCGATCCCAGAGGTTGGCAGCGCTTTCGCCCAATCCCAGCTTCAATAATGATCCTCTCAGGTGGATGTTAGCCGGAGTGGGAGCTTTCCCTTCTGAGAGAGCTTGCAAGTTATGGGCGATCGCCCTTCCCTCCTGATAGGCAACTTGGGCAGTTGGCGGCAGAGGGTTATCGGGACTTGCCGCACAGTCTCCCCCAGCAAAAACTTCTGGGTAATCCGGTAACTGGAGCGTCGGAGTAACGTGGAGGTGGCCTTGCCGGGCACGATGTTCTGAGGGAACTGACAGGTTTTTGATCAAGGGATGAGTTTCTGTGCCTGCAGTCCAGACAATCGTTGCAGCCTGAAGGTATTCAGACTGGTCGTTGCGCTGGAACTCCACCTGGTTGTTACGAATAGCACTTACTTTAGCACCTAGCAGTAGCTCAACACTTGCGGTACGGTTTTGCAGTGCTGACTGTGCTGTTTGACGTAGACTATCTTTAGCTCCCCCGGCTGCAGCAAGGATTTCTGTCTGCCGCTCGATTAGCACAATCCGAATTTCTTGGGGGTTGCCGTCTAAATCCCCATACCAGTCAGGTAACACATCAGCGAGTGTCGCTGCCAGTTCAATTCCGGAGGAACCCGCCCCAATGATTCCCACAGTCAGTAGCGCTGCGCGTTCTTGAGGGTTTGTTGTTTGGCTGGCTTTCTGGAGGCACTGCCGTAGCTGTTGGCCCAGCACCTCGGCATCTTTACCGCTACGAAAGGGAAGGGAATGCTCCTGGGCACCGTCAATGCCGAAGTAACCGTTGATACAGCCTAAAGCTAAGACTAGGTGGTTATAGGTATAGCCTCCGGAAGTCAATTCTACCCTTTGCTGTTGCAGGTCAATACTTTGGATGGTGTTTTGCACAAACTTCACCCCGCTGCCCTGGAGCAGCTCTTGATAACGCGGCCACACTTGGTCGTCGCTCATCTCCCCACTCAGGAATTCATAAAGCAAAGGTTTAAAGACAAACCGCTCCTGCTGATCAATTAAGATCACGGGGTGAGAATAGTGATTATGGCTGAGGTGGAGGGCCGTAAACAACCCTGTAAAACCACCGCCTAAAATTACTGTCGGGTTTGAGTGCTCCATACCTTTCCTACGTCTAATTAAGGATAGTCTTAATACTGCTGGCAAGTCCCAGGATCATTCAGTCAAAATTACTGCAAGCTGTACTTAACTTAAGTTTCATAAAGTTAAATTTTAGTAACATTTGGCAGAAAACTGTGTTTCCGTGACCAGGCATAGACGTACATATTTCCCAACTAGCTATTTTTTGTGATTGTTGAATTTGCAATCTGGGCACACCAAAAGCTGCCCAGCACTTCAGGACGACCTTCCACCACAAACAGCCAGGTACTTACTCAAGTAGCTGGAAGATGTTGCTCATCACTTTGCACTGCGCTGCGCCGGTAGAAGCAGGTAATTGTTAGCCATGGATCAGTCTACCTACCGTAGAGCAGTGAGCAAATGGGTGTGTTAGGGGTTCACATTTGTTGTTTTGTCCCAAAGTCCCCACTACAGCCTGCTGCAATGGTTGTGGCCCTTAGCCAATAACGCAATCATCATACGGTCGGGGGGAAGCCCTCCGCAGCTTTGGCGACTTGGATCAGCTAGAAGTTACTACTGCCTATTGCCGTTGTCTCTTGCTCAGGCAATGTCATCTTTTGAGCACTACTAGACCCGTCACATCTATGACTGTTCATCCCTTATGAAGCCTTAAGCCAGAAATTTAGGAAGATGATTGGTGCGTTCGCCCTTACTAATGAGAGCGCAGTATGGTGAACAGTTTCTACCAAACGTTATTTCTACAGAGTCAGCTTCCAGAGGAGCTTTGGGGACATGATTGAGTGTTAACTAAATCCCGCTCCCAGTAGTATGTGGCAAAGTAGTTAAGACAGTGGCGTAGGAGTTACAGAAAACTGAATCTGGATATGCGAGCCAAGCTATTTAAAGCTTTTGCAATCCTTGGCTATCAGCGCCAGAGAACCAGTGGGCTCTTTGCTAGTTGTTTACGCTGGCAATTTACTCACTCTGATTCTGGTTATTGCTTTGTCCTGGAATTCTACCCCTATGCTGACTGGCCTACCGAAGGGACCTATACCCTCATTGCAGAAGATTATCAAGCGGGGGAGTGGCAAGTGGTGCAAGCAACGTTTAACCAGATAATTGCTGCTAACTAGGCCGCCGGATCAGCTCAATTGTCACTTGGCCCGTAAAATCGGGGATCGGTGCAGCTAGTTTAGTCAGTCGTACTTGAACTTGCTCTATGGACTGCCAGTTGAGAATGCTATCAGCGATCGCAGTGGCCAACCGCTCTAACAAAGCAAATCTGGCAGTTTTGACGAGTTGTTGCACCATCGTAATTACGCCCCGATAGTCCAGGGTGTCTTCTAGACAATCACTTTGGCCCGCTGGCTGTAAATCTAGCCATAGAATCAAGTCGACTTCAAACCACTGCCCTAACACCTGCTCCTCTGGTAATGCCCCCGTGTAGCCGTAGCTGCGAATCCCCGTCAGGTGAATACAGTCCATTAAGTTGCACTCGAATACACTTGATCGAAATCCAAAGAAGATAAAATCTCCTCAGTAGTCTTGATCTTGGACGAAACTAACACCTGCTTACCTTGATCAGTAATAGTTCAAACTCTTCCGCTAGCAGGGGATAACTGAGTAAATAACCTTGAATCTTGTTGCAATGTTGTTGATAGAGAAAAGAAGGTACTGCTGTTTCTACACCCTGAGCAATTACTTTCAGGTTTAAGCTGTGCGCCATTTGGATCATTGCAGTTGTAATTGCCGCACTCTTTGCATCATCTGAAATATTGCGGACAAAATCTTGGTCAATTTTTAGTGTACCGGACGAGAACTGCTTCAGTTGTTCAATATTAGGGTTGCCACCTCTGGATTTTTGACAACAACACTTTCAGTCAGCTCTAGTTCCATATACTTCGGTGCCAGGCCAATGGCCTTTAAATATTGAACCAGCCTTTACCCCAAGTTTGGTTGGCTAAACTAATGACCCGACAAGTTGACCACGATCTGTAAGCTTGAAAATACCGTTGCTTGCCGAAGCTTAGCTTACCTACAGACAGTCATTAGCTGATCAACCGCTTCCTCGGGCAGTGCAACTTAGATGATCACCAATGAATGTGCCAAGTTCATTTGCGAGACCTACCTTAGTCGATCACGCAAACGCAAACTTATTAGTTCGTGCAGGGGAGGAAATTTCTTGATGATCAGCTCGACAGAGCCAACCCGCTGTACTACTAAATGAGAAACTCCCTATAGCTCTTGATGCCTAAAGGGCTTTGGATTGGAGCCGGAGTAGGTTGCCGCAATGTGCCCTTGACCAGTGAGTTGATACTTGTAGGTAACTAGCCCTTCTAAGCCAACCGGACCGCGGGGGGGCATCTTTTGGGTGCTGATGCCAACTTCTGCCCCAAAACCGTAGCGGAAGCCATCAGCAAACCGAGTGGAGCAGTTGTGGTAGACCCCAGCAGCATCAACTTGGGCTAAGAAAGTAGCTGCTGCTTGTGGGTCTTCAGTGACAATCGCGTCTGTGTGACCAGATCCGTAGGTGTTAATGTGAGCGATCGCCGTGTCGAGAGAATCAACGACACGAATGGCCAAGACCAGATCGCTGTACTCCATGGCCCAATCAGCTTCCGTAGCAGTGGGAATATTCAAGAAGGAGCGGGTTAACTCATCTCCTCGCAATTCCACCTGTTTCTCCTGTAGGGCGGCCGCTACAGCAGGCAGAAACAGCGGAGCAATGGCCTGATGAACCAGTAGAGTCTCAATGGCGTTACAAGCAGCAGGATACTGAGTTTTAGCATCTACAGTGATCGCGATCGCCTGTGGAACATCGGCTGCAGCATCCACATAAACATGACAAATACCCTCAGCATGACCCAACACCGGAATCTGGGTATGTTCCTGCACAAACCGGACAAAGGAGTTAGAGCCGCGAGGAATAATTAGATCAACGTATTGATCTAACTGGAGTAGCGCTAAGGTTTCCTCGCGGCTGGTCAAAAGTTCCACAATTGCCGCAGGCAGGTTAATGCTGGTTAATCCCTGGTGGATGGCCTTGACCAAGGCTTGGCAAGAGTGAAGCGCTTCCTGGCCGCCCTTCAAGATCACGCCATTGCCAGACTTAATTGCCAAGGCTGAAATCTGAACCACGGCATCCGGTCGCGCCTCAAAAATGACACCTAGTACCCCTAGGGGGCAGGTAACTCGCTTGAGAATCAACCCACTATCCAGCTCTCGGTGTAGCTGCACTTCCCCCACGGGATCAGGTAGTTCAGCAACACTACGCACCCCAGCGATCGCATTCTTAAGCTTGCTTTGATCTAACTTCAGACGAGCATAGAGGGAACTAGCTAGTCCAGTTTCCTTTGCTAGTTGGCAGTCTCTTTGGTTGGCAACCAATATTTCTGGTGTGGCTGCTTCCAGCGCCTGGGCGATCGCTTCTAACGCCTGATTGCGAATCATAGTAGTCAGGCTCGCAAGTATTTTTGCTGCTTTGCGGGTCTGCTGGGCAACTTCAGTTAAAGGGGAAGCGGTCAGAGTCATGGATGCTAGCTAAAGCAACAAATTACTTCAATATTAGTAGTCAGGGTCGCGATCGTACTCAGGTTCTTTTACTTTATTAGGAAGATTAATTTCGGGAGCTTCATAATCTGCATCGTCTGCCCAAGCATCTTTCTGGTAGTCCTCATCTTTGAGTGGCGGGATATAGGGTGGCTGTTCAACCTCTATCTCAGCCCTACCGGGACGCCGGATTTCTTCTAGCTCCTCTTCATCTTCATAATCGTAATCTTCGTCATACTCCTCTTCCTCATAGACAGGCACTGGTTGGTAATTCGTCATCCTTTGGGGGGGACGAGCAGTAATATTGCGTTTGGGACGGACAGGCAGCTGTGGCTCATCATCCCAACCTTCCTCTTCCCAAGACCTTTCATCCTCGTATTGATATTGAGGCTGAGTTGTACGACGTACCGGCGGATAGCTACGTACTCCAGTCGGCAATTGATTACTGGCTGAGGTTGTTGGCAGGTATTCCTCCTCCATTTCCTGCTCCCAGGGAGGAGCCGTAATTCCAAGCCGCTCTAACACGCCAACCGTCAATTGGTTGAGTCGTTCTTCCGCCCCTTCAAATACAATTAGTCGCTCAGGGCCACTGCTGACAATCTCCTCTACAGGCAACTCATAAGTGCTGATTAGCTGAGATGGGATTAGGGGAATACCTAGAGAAGCAATAACCAGCGCAGAGATCTGGCCGCTATTTACATCGAACTTGAAGCCACGCACTTTACCCAGCAGTTCTCCGGCCTCTGTGACGACCTCATTACCGATTAAGGTACTGTAGTTGAGCACATCAATGTCTTCTATAGCATCTTCATCTTCTACCAGGATCACATCCCCTACCTGAACGACGCTGCTCAGTAGCATTAAGCGGGGAGTACCAGAGATCAAGTTTTCCCGTAAGCCAAGCGCAATGACCTGTCGCTGGTCGACATCAACCCAAAGTTGACTGACAACCCCAAGTTTCTTACCAGACTCACGCGTAATAACCTGGGTGCCGATAAGGTCAGAGCGTTGTTGGAGTTGTTCAGGTGATATCGTCATTGCTGTCTCAAACCCCGAGTTGAATCCTAATTCCATACTAATCTTACACAGTCGCAAAGCTTAGCTATGTGCTTAGCTGACTTGAAACTTTGCCTGCACTAGTTCGGACTAGCCTAGAGAATCTATTTGGGGGTAGTTTACTTTATGTTCTTATCTTAATTGTGCTTAACCTGGTCTGACAATTACAAACCAAGAGTTCACCAATGAGCCTGCTGAAACCTTTGTTTGAAGAGGAACTTCAAGCAAGCCTATTGCAAAGTTGATCTAAGGTCTTGAAGTTCGTCAATTATGATTACAACCCTTTGCAAGACCGCTATACTCCAAAGTAAGGGTTATGTTTTTATTTCTAGGGTTGGACGGATGACATCCTACGCTATGACTGCCAGAGCAGATACAAGTGAACTCCGGCGCTTAAGAACTTTGCTGCCGCCGGAATTGCAGAGCTGGGTCACCATTGAGAGGACAACAGCAGTCAATCCTCCCTTAATCACCTGCGAAGAAATCGGCAAAGATCAAGTCGAGATTCAAGTTGATTTAGTGCGGTGGGACCAGCTAGCAAGGGATCAGCGTAACTTGCTCTTTTGGCATGAGGTAGCCCGGATTCAAAACGACACCATTCCTAAAGATGGCTGGGAGATGGCAGCGCTAGCCGTTGGCTTAGGGGGTGCAGTTGGAGAGCTTTGGGTTCAAGATGGTATATTGCTTTTGCTCGCCCTAACGTTAAGCGGTGTAGCAGGATACCGGCTTTATCAGCGTAATAGTAGCGATCGCAGCTTAAAAGAAGCAATAGAAGCTGACGAAAAAGCGATCGCCATAGCAACTCGGTTTAACTACAAATTACCGACTGCTTATAAGAGCCTTGGTAGTGCCCTGAAAGCTCTAATTGATCAAACACCTGGCAAACGAGCCAGAGTAAAATATGAAGCCCGCTTACAAGCCCTCAAGCAAAGCGCTGCTAGAGCAAAAGCTAGAAGTCAAGCAATGCGTAGCGAAGCCTAGTTCGTTCCTGTCATAATTCCTGATGGTTAGACTGCAAACACCCCACAGTGGGTATCAATGGGATACCAGTAACCGTCGCTTCTTTGAAGGATGGTACTACCGGATAACATTACCTGAGTGCGGCCAAACCTTCGCCTTCATGTACTCCATCGAAGACCCAGTTGGCGGTAAGCCTCATAGTGGAGGAGCAGCACAGATTCTGGGTCCAGAGGACACTTCATTGTGCCGGACCTTTCCAGATGTCAAACGGTTTTGGGCATGGAACCACTGCTTGGGCTTAGGGCATTGGGGTAAAACAGACCTAGCCCAAGCTCCAGGCTATCTTCAGCCAAAGCTGTTTGAGGAACACGTGCGGGAGGGATACCAGGGTACTGCTACTCTGCATCAAGGGATACTACACGATCCAAGTTCTGGTCAGTCAGCTCGCTGGCACTACACAATTGAACCCGTTTACGGCTGGGGCGACCCTTCTAGCCCTCAACAATCTACGGCTGGTTTGCTTTCCCGTTTTCCAATTTTTGAACCGGGCTGGCAGATCCTAATGGCCCACGGCAGGGCTAGTGGCTGGGTTGAGTGGCAGGGTAAGCGCTATGAATTTGCTAACGCTCCAGCCTATAGTGAAAAAAACTGGGGTGGTGCCTTTCCTCAGAAATGGTTTTGGATTAACTGTAACGCCTTTGAGCATGAGACTGACCTTGCCCTAACTGCTGGGGGTGGACGCCGGGGAGTACTTTGGTGGATGGAGTCAGTCGCAATGATTGGTATCCACTACCAAGGGAAGTTCTATAGTTTTATGCCCTGGAATTCGGAGGTTTATTGGGATATTGCTCCTTGGGGGCGTTGGCAGATGCAAGCTCACAGCCAGCAGTTTAGTGTTGAATTAATCGCTACTACCAACCGGCCTGGTACCCAGTTGCGTGCACCTACAGCCCAAGGTCTGATCTATGCCTGTCAAGATACAATGCATGGTGAGCTAGTTTTGCAATTGCAGTCACGCCAAGGAAACCATTCCAAACTTTTACTAGAGGCTCATACCACTCTCTGTGGTCTCGAAACAGGTGGCGGACCCTGGAACGGCTCCTGGCATTCCGGAGATTAATTGGTAATACTATTACTGCATTAGCTCACCTGCTATGATCGCTACATATTTGGGGCTGTGGCTCAGATGGATAGAGCAAGCGCCTCCTAAGCGCTAGGTCGCGCGTTCGAATCGCGCCAGTCCCGTTCATTTCTAAGAGCTTAAGGCAATGATCCGAACCACCCTTCTAAAGAAGATGAGGGATATTTAAGTAGGTTTTGGGTGAAAAAGAGAGTAAGCTTGAGCTCATCCAAGCTTGGGGTTGGAGTCTTTTTCCAAAGAATTACCCCTTTTAGTACAAAGATAACTAAACAAGATTATGCTAGATCTTGATGATGAAGCACTTTGTAATCTGTATTACGAAGTCTGAAAGTATCCACAGTGGGTAGCTCTTTAATCCAGCTATCAAGACTTTCAGGTGTTTACAGTGCAGGCATAAAATAAAAGTTTGATGGGAAAACAGGTTTCCCATTGAGCCAGGCTACTCTCAGCTAAGATTTTTAAGAGCCTAACAAAATAAAGCAAAAAGCTTAATTCCAGTTTGTCTAATCAATATGTCTATGCCATGACGCAATCTAAGCTCTGTATGCTTCTTGTTGCTTGGAGATAACCCAGATCGCATGGATAATTCCAGGAATGTAACCTAACAAGGTTAAAAGAATATTAATCCAAAATGCAGGGCCAATACCAACTGTTAGAAACACACCTAAGGGCGGCAACAGAATTGATGCGATGATTCGGAGAATATTCATATCAGTTTCTTTTATTTAATCTAGCGACTATTACCTTCAAGTATTTCATAGGGTAGTCGTTCGAGAGTTCCACCTTAAGAATGAAAGTTCAAACTTCTTAGCAGGAAAATGACTACATTCTATTTCTGGCTAAAACTAGACAACTGTAAAGATGGAAAGTTTGGTCCCAAGCGCTTTCTACACGCCGAAATAGATTGATATGGGGTTCAAAAGCATTAAGTCGCTCTACTTGTTCCAATGCTGTCTCAGCAAAGACCCTAAACTCAGGCTCTACGGGAGCTTGGACTTGTCGATCTAAAAACGCCATCAGGTTTTTCCAGTTTGCCCAGGAGGTAGTCTGAGTTGGTTCAGGGTTTCCCACAGAACACCCTGTTGAAACTGATAGCCGCCATCGTATAGACGCAAAATACAGTTTTGGCTCGTTAGGTGCAAATCACAGATTTGAGCGTAGTCCTGGGTCTTTTGCTTTCGTTGAAGTCTACCACGAGCATCTAAGTCTACAACTGATTCAAATAAGGGTAACAATCCTATGACTCTATGAGTCACGTCTGACCAGTTGAAGGTAAAGACAGTAGACGGTATGTCTGAATTAGTATGAATAGCCGTAACTTCAGAACCGTTCATCCGAAAGTGGCAAACTTTCAAAACCTGGGTCTGCTGAATGGCTGTTAGGGGCAACCAAAAAACAGGAATACCGGCTGCTTGTAATGCTTGACCATAAATCTTAAGTTCACCAATCCGGCCGATCCGGTAAAGTCGCCAGCCGCGGCTTGGAAGTTGGAGACGAGCAAAGTAAGGGTCAATCTTCATCACCTGAGCAAACTTCTGGGCAGTCAAAGATTTGGCTTCTGTTGGTACAGATTCAAGCACCAGCACACCCAACTGATTATCTTTAGGCTCGACGGTTGCCTGAGCAATCTTGAGCTGCTGTTGCTCGCGTTCTAAGGCTGCTAGACGCTGTAAGCCCTGACGAGCCTCAATAGTGATCTTGGAACCCGTATCAGTTTTTAGAAGTTGTCGGTACACGGTCTCTGCTGTCGTTGTTTGCCCGGTGATTTCGTGGAGTCGGCCTTGGTATATCTGTACCCACGGCTCTTGAGCTGGTAGCTCCCGAAGTAAGCGGGCTGCTTCTTGGTAATCTTGCCGCTCAAAAGCAGCAGCAACTTGCTCGATCACGATCTCCCCCCTTGCGCTATTAGCCTTCGCCTTGAGCAAATTCTAATGCGGCGGTAACTAAAGACAAAGCCACTAACGGCGCGCTCAGCGATCGCAAGATCCGGCGGCCCAAGGAAACCGGTTGGTAGCCAATCGAGATTGCCTGAGCGATCTCAGCTTCTGTCCATCCGCCCTCGGGCCCGATCGCGATTTGGATCCCTGATGGGGGATGTTGCAAACAGTGCAGTAAGTGAGGGGCACTGTAGCGGGTAACACAGAGATAACTGGCTAAGCCACAGTCCCCACTAGTGCCCTGCGATAACCCCGCTTGAAAAGGCAATGGAGCTAGTACCTGTGGGATCACCTGACGTTCAGATTGCTCGGCCGCTTCTTGAGCAATCCGTCGCCACCGCTCTACCTTGTGAGGGCTAGGAACAACCAGTGTGCGATCGCTCAGTAAGGGGACAATCCGGGTAACTCCCAGCTCTGTTGCTTGGTGCACTACCTGATCAAACCCATTTCCCTTGGGGAGAGCGGCGATTAAAGTTACCGAAATAGGTAGCTCGGTTTGGACAGAAATTTGTTTTAGAACCTGGGCTTGTCCTTGCTGGACTTGGAGCTGGGCTAACCACCAATCACCCAACCCATTCATCGCAATAAAGCAATCGCCTTTACCTAGGCGTAAGACCCGGCCCAAATAATGCTGTTGCTCGGTACTCAAGCTAATCTGCTGGTTGTACAGTTGCTCAGGAGCGATCGTCAGCCGCTGTAACTGCCCTAATTTTTGCTGCCAATCTACCATTTGCTCAAGCCAAGCGTTTACAACTTATCCTTTCAGCTGGCCCTGTATTCCTGACAATTATCTTTACAAAAATCCTAATCCACCTTGGGGAGCTGGAGACTACGGCTTTGAATTATCATAAAGCTGGAAGTCTTTTAGGTTGCGGTTCTAAGCTATGGATATTTTGACATTGGGATGGGTTTCACTGTTAACGACCTTCACCTTTTCGGTTGCATTAGTCGTCTGGGGCCGTCACGGGATGTAAATTAGTCGGTTCAGCTTAGGAAAAATTGTGGAAACTTCCTTCTTCAATGTTCTGATTCTGATTGCTTTTAGCCTGCTGGTGGTCGTAACTGGTGGGATTGGCTACCTAACAGTAGTGGATTGGCGTGACCGCCGTCGTCGTGAACGGGACGCGCGCTCACCTAAAAATAGCCGTCTAAAAAAGCAAAGTTAGCAGCTTAATAGCTGTCTTAATTTAACCTGGCACGTTAGAGCTGATCATCCTACTCTAGTTTGTTGGTTGTTTCTGTAAGCTTTGGCGGCTGATGCCTTCATTCCCAGATGTTGATGCTATGAATGCCCCTCTTGAACAACTTCAAACTGGATTTGAGCAGGCCCTGGTGATAGCTTTTGGTCCTGAGCTAGCGGGAACTGACCCAATGCTTGGACCAGCAAGTAATCCCAAGTTTGGCGATTATCAGTCCAACATCGCTCTAGTTTTGGCTAAACAGCTGGGCCAGCCTCCGCGTGCGATCGCTGAGCAAATTATCCATCATCTAGCGCTTAGCGATATCTGCCATCCTCCAGTTGTAGCAGGACCAGGATTTATCAACTTAACCTTAAAGGCATCTTACCTGGAAGAGCAGCTGGCCGTGATGCACAGCGATCGTCGCTTGGGGGTTCCCCGGGCAAAAGCATCTAAGCGGGTAGTGATTGATTTTTCCAGTCCTAACATTGCCAAAGAAATGCACGTGGGGCATTTGCGTTCCACGATCATTGGGGACTGCCTAGCCCGGATCTTAGAGTTTCAGGAGCACGATGTTCTACGCCTCAACCATGTAGGCGATTGGGGTACCCAATTTGGGATGTTAATTGCCTACCTCAAGGAAGCCTATCCAGCGGCATTGACTACCTCTAATGCTTTGGAGTTGGGAGATTTAGTCACTCTTTATCGCCAGGCAAAGCAGCGATTTGATCAAGACGAAGTTTTTCGGGAAGCCTCCCGGCAGGAGGTGGTAGCGCTGCAAGCAGGAGAAGCAATCACGCAGCGGGCTTGGCAACTTCTTTGTGAGCAATCCCGACGCGAATTCCAACGAATTTACGATTTACTGGATATCAAATTAACGGAACGAGGGGAGTCTTTTTATAATCCCTTGCTGCCAGCAATTGTCTCGGATTTAGAGCGTTTAGGCTTACTCGTCGAAGATCAAGGAGCAAAATGTGTTTTCTTGGAAGGGTTTACGAATCGAGAAGGTAAACCTCAACCCTTAATTATTCAAAAGTCTGACGGCGGATACAACTACGCCACAACCGATTTAGCTGCCTTACGCTACCGGATTCAGCAAGATCAAGCAGATTGGATTATCTATGTGACTGATGCGGGTCAGGCCAATCATTTTGCCCAGGTATTTCAAGTTGCGCGTCGCTCGGGCTGGATTCCAGAGGATGTAACCATTGCCCATGTCCCCTTCGGTTTAGTGTTGGGGGAAGGTGGTCGAAAGCTAAAGACCCGCTCTGGTGATACTATCCGGTTGCAGGAGTTGTTAAATGAGGCGATCGCTCGGGCCAGGGCAGACTTAGAAGCCAGGTTGCAGGAAGAAGGCCGGGAGGAAACAGAGGAGTTCAAAGCCCATGTTGCGGAAGTAGTCGGTATTGGTGCGGTCAAGTATGCCGACCTAAGTCAAAACCGCACCAGCAACTACGTCTTTAGCTACGACAAAATGCTGGCTCTTCAAGGCAACACAGCCCCCTATATGCTTTATGCCTATGTGCGGGTACAGGGGATTAGCCGTAAGGGGCAAATTAACTTTGAGAAACTGACCCAAAATCCCCAACTTTCTCTGGTAGAAGAGGCTGAACTTGTTTTAGCTAAGCACCTGCTACAACTCAGCGAAGTGCTTGAACAGGTATCTACCGATTTTCTACCCAACCGCCTCTGCCAGTATTTATTTGAATTAAGCCAAAAATTCAACCAGTTTTATGACGGCTGCCCTGTGCTAACGGCAGCAGAACCCTTACAAGTATCTCGCCTTGCTCTGTGCGATCTCACTGCGCGGACATTGAAGCTTGGTTTGTCCCTCTTAGGAATGCAGACGCTCGATCGGATGTAGCCTTGCCGTCATTGCTTGCAAGATTAGTGTCATCAATCGCAAAAATTATTCTTCAAGCGTTCTGGCACCCACTTCCACCGCTTGGACATCAATAGTACCTGGGGGGGTTAAACGGGAAAAGTGTTTGTGCTCAACTTTTATCGGTTCATTACAGTTGGGGCATCGCATTTGGGTTTTGTTTAGTCCAGCCAAGGGGGAGGCGCAAACTGGACATTGACCTTGGACCAGATTTCGCTGTATCCACCACCGCACCCCGACAAAGATAGCGACTGGTGCCAGCAGGATGATTCCGATTAAAGCAAAGAAGGATTTTACCAACCACCCCAGGCCTATTGCCCCTAATAACCACACCGCCGCTACAATGACTAGCCACGCCCGGATAGTAGACAAGGCAATTAAAAATCCTTTAGAACTGTTTTGATTCACAACTAACTCCTAGAGCCAGAAGATGTCTTTATCTAAGCATAGATAACACAAGTTGATAGAGGCGGTTCTTACGCCATCTCAGGGCGGATCTGCGCTTTCCAGCTCAGGCTACTCACCGCTGTAACAGGCTATCCCTTCTGCAGCAGTTGTTCCACTTCAATGCATCAGGTCAGGGGCGAGAAAGTTACCTCCGGCGCGAAGCTTACTTGCTGTGTTTCAGAACGAGTAAGCCCCCACCGGCTGAGGAGTTAAATGGAGATCTAGCAACCTAGCCCAGTTTGACGGCGCCATGAACTCCTTGACTTCTGAATCATTGCTAATCGATGTAGTCTGATTTCAAGTCAGTGTCTTCCGGCTGATTAGTTGCGATCGGACGATCACCTGCTAAAGAATAATGCTCGTCAATCGGGAGCTTGCTTTTGGCAATCGGACGCTCGCCGTCAATTTCAAGAGTACTCTCGGCTTGTGTCTCGCTTTTGGCAATCGGACGCTCGCCGTCAATTTCAAGAATACTTTGGACTTCAATTGTGGCTGGGTCCACCGGGCGATGTCCGTCTACATCAAGCGTCTTTTTCACTTCCAGCTCGCCAGAAGCTATCGGGCGCTGTCCATCAATGTCTAGGGTATTAACAATTTCTTGCGGCTCACTGTTAGTACCATCGTCCGAATGCCGCTTTTGCTTCTCTTGGCTCATGTTCTCCTCCGTAAGTTTGTAATCTACTTGCCAGTTTTCATTTATTGGCTCAATCATGAGTGGCAGCAAGGTTTCTGGCTTCAATCAAATAAACCTTCTACCTTTTGACGAAAGGCAATCAAAGCGTGAGTGTCCCGAAATTCCTTTACTGCTTCGAGCAATTGGTCTGATACCTCTAGGGAAACAATCGTTTTAACTTCAATGTTGGTATTGTAGCCAGCAATATCTCCCATACGTCTACCGTGGCCGCCAGCACCCCGGGCTTGAATAACTGTGTAGCCGGAGGCATTGAGTGTTTTCAGCAAGTGTACCAGGCGATCCTGCAACACAGCTTCACAGACAATGGTGACGAGAACGCCTTGGTTAAGGGAAGAGGACATAAAAACTTTAGAAGCAACTTTACTCCAAGTATTTCATGAAGCGGTTGCTTCAGTTGCCATCACATAAAGCTGTGATACGGAATCCGGAACATAAAGCCCCTTTATATTAAGCTGCTGGCCACCAGTGGAAGTATGTTCGTTCTTGAACTTGCCTGGTCATCATCGATAGGGTTTGACAGCGCTGTACAAGGAGATCTTTAACTCATCGAGTGAGTCAAAACTACGATTGACTACTGGCTCATCGACCAGCTCCCAAAGCCGTTCAGCAGGCTGAAGTTCCGGGGAATAAGGGGGCAAAAACAACAGGTGGATGCCGTCAGGAACAATGACGTTGCTCGAGCGATGCCAACCCGCATTATCGAGCAGCAACACAATGCGATGAGTAGCACTTGCTCCAAGGGTGCGAGCAAATTCTGCTAGGGCGGCATTGAACCAAGCAATGTTGACCCTCGGCAGCAGCAACCACTCTGTCCGCCCCGTACCAGGATGAACGAAGCCGTAAACATACAACCACGGGTCACGATGATTGACTCTTGCCACTGGACGCTCTCCAACCGGGGCCCACACCCTGCGTAGGATGGGTTTGAGTCCTAAGCGATGTTCATCAAATGCCCAGAGTTGGATCGTTGCCTCCGGATGGTGCTGTTGAATCTGCTCCAGATGCTGCTGTAAGGTGGCTTGGAACGTCGCTTGCGCTTGTGCGTCAGCTCGCGTGTGGCGAGGCCGAGGACGTTGGGGGGGAAAATCGGCACCGCTTGAGGTAGTCCCATCCTCGCTGTGCTCGTACCCTCGATAACCCTGTTTGCTCGGCTATCCATTGAGCTACTTTTGGGCCGCTCCAAAGGCCCCCATCCGCAGGGGCTCGTCTTAAGGCTTGCTGTAGTTGCCGCAATTGCTCTGGGTTGAGCAGGGGTGCCCTGCCTCGTCTTCCAGGTTGTTTACGCCGATTAGCAAGCACAGCAGGGCCCTGCTGATTGTAGGTCTTCACAATCTCACGAGCGTAATCGTAATTCAAACCAACAGCAACAGCGGCTTGCTTGATTTGCCAACCACAGCACACCAACCACAACAGATGAAACCGCCGTGACTCGACTGGCTCATCACAGTGCTGGTAGCGCTCCTTCAGTTGGGCACAACTCAGATGAGGTTCTAAATAAGCGTTTCTTGGCATCCTCCTACTCTACAAAAGATAAGGGGGTTAGACTAGACGGATTTCGTATGACTAATATCCCCGTGTATAAAGGTATGCCCAAGCACCTCTTTAAACAGAAGCTAAACCGGCCGAGCCTTAGAAGCTTGAAGCTTTCTTTTATCTGAAATTGCTGTGCCAAACAACTTAGACACTGTGCAATACATTTCAATCAAGCTAGACCTCCTCAAAAGTACTACCGTCAATCTTTGGCGAGGAGAGGCTTAGCGTTGCTGCTTGAATGTTTGCTAAATGCTTTGCTTATTTAGTTGAATAAGTAGCGATACTACAGGCTTATGGATTACGTACTGCCTTGTTGGATATGCAGCAGAGTTACTAAGAACAGTATTTAAGATAGCTTCACTTAACTGCGAGAATAGGACAGGAGCCAGAAACTAAGGTTTTAGAGTTCTGCGCGTTGATTTTAGCTTTCAATTAAGGTATACCAAGCGATTCATGACTACAGTAGATGACAAGACGATTGTCCAGGAGTACTTTAATACTGTTGGGTTTGACCGTTGGCGACGAATTTATGGTGATGATGCTGTCAACAAGGTACAACAGGATATCCGAGAAGGTCATCAGCAGACAGTAGACACCGTATTGGATTGGCTTAAAGCTGATGGTGATTTAGCAGGGTTATCCATTTGTGATGCTGGTTGTGGGGTTGGTAGCTTGAGTATTCCCCTAGCTCAAGCCGACGCAAGAGTTTATGCCACCGATCTTTCAGAAAAAATGGTCGCAGAAGCAAGCCAGCGGGCTCAAGGGTCACTAGCTCAAGCTAATCAGCCCACTTTTGCTGTGCAAGATTTAGAAGCTTTAACTGGAACTTTTCACACTGTCATTTGCCTAGACGTGTTAATCCACTATCCCCAAGAAAAAGCTGCAGAAATGATCAGCCACCTTAGTTTAGTGGCTGAGTCTCGACTTATTCTCAGTTTTGCTCCTAAAACCTTAGCTTATAGCCTGCTCAAGAAGGTTGGCGATTTCTTCCCTGGGCCCAGCAAGGCGACTCGTGCCTACCTCCACCGAGAAGCCGCAGTAGTTAATCATCTCAAAAGTGATGGCTGGTCTATTGGGAGAACCGCTATGACCAAGACACGCTTTTATTTTTCTCGTGTGCTGGAGGCCACCCGTAATTAGTTGGCTATTCCAGGAGCCGCCCCTAGCATGAGCAAAGTCTAGGCTGTTGTCGGAATTTGAGCCCAGCGACCTACTGCTTTGCCCACCACAGCCAACTGCTGTGTTAGCTCGTCGAACTGACCTGGGGTTAGAGACTGGGGACCGTCAGAGAGGGCCTTAGCAGGATTGGGATGTACCTCAATCATCAAGGAGTCTGTTCCCGCCGCGATCGCTGCCATGGCCATGGCCGGTACATATTCAGCGCGCCCCGTACCATGACTGGGGTCAACCATAATTGGTAAGTGAGTCAGCGATCGCAACACCGGAATTGCCGCTAGATCCAGCGTGTTGCGGGCATACTGGCGGTCAAAAGTGCGAATTCCTCGCTCGCACAGAATCACGTTTGGGTTGCCTGCTGCCAGAATGTATTCAGCCGCCATCAACCAATCCTCAATGGTTGCCGACATGCCACGCTTCAGCAGCACAGGCTTGTCCTGAGCACCTACGCGCTTTAAGAGGGAAAAGTTTTGCATATTGCGAGCACCAACTTGCACCACGTCGGCGATCGCGGCTACCTTTTCCAAGTCCGCCGCATCCATCACCTCAGTAATAATGCCTAAACCAGTTGCTTCTCGTGCCGCGGCTAACAAGCCCAAAGCACTCTCACCATGTCCTTGGAAGGCATAGGGAGAAGTCCGAGGTTTAAACGCACCACCCCGCAAAAATTGGGCTCCGGCCGCCTTAACACGTTGCGCCGTCTCCACAATCATCGCTTCATTTTCAACTGAGCAGGGACCAGCTACCAGAACGACAGGATGATGCTCACTAAAATGAACCAGTCCATTCGGGGTTGATACTACAACATCACTCGCTTCGCCATGGCGGTACTCACGGCTCACCCGCTTAAAGGGTTGCCCTACCCGTAAAACTTGCTCAATCCAGGGACTAAACTCTTGAATTTGCAACGGATCGTACTGAGCGGTATCTCCCACCAACCCAATGACAACTTGGTGCTTGCCCACGATTTTCTCAGCGGTTAAACCCCAGGTGCTTAGTTCCTTGCTAACTCGGCTAATCTCAATTTCTGGTGTTCCACTTCGCATTACAACAATCATGTCAGAAGTCCCTATCTATTCTGTTAATTTGGAACCCTATGACCCTCTGTTGCCAACCCTAAAAATAGGAACATTTCGTTTGCAGAGCGTAACAAGGCTCACATTCTATTGTGACTTAAATTAATATCCGGCAAGATTTTTCAGGATTTCTTATGCTGACGTTGCGCTCGCCAAGCTTCTACCAGCCGACCAAAGTTGAGCGTAAACTCAGACCAGCCAAGCTTACTTCCCAGGCGCTCTTCATCCCAAGAAGCGGAAAGTACCCCATAGCTCAGACCAATTGTGCCTAAGCCAAAAAGCCCTAAGGTTGTGACTAGCACAGCGGCTACCGGTAGTTCAAACCACTCTTTACTCACTACTAAATAGCTGAGCGGGAAAGCAGCTAAACCAATGAAGGTGGGCACGCCGCAGAATAGAGCCATCCGCCGCGCCATCCGCTTGCTTACCACCTCTGGTATTTGCGCTTTCTGGGAAGCATTGGGAGTAGTAGCTTGTACCTGGGGTTGACTGGCGGTAGCGCGAGCTTTTTTACTATTCTTAGCAGGCTCGAAGGGAAGACGGCGCTCAGAAGCCCCCTCTTTATCCTGTTTAGAGGCCATATGCTACCTAACCGCGAACGCCTAAGCGGGTAATCAAAGCCCGATAACGCTCTGGATCGTGCTTTAAGATATAAGCTAACAAGCGCTTTCGCCGACCAATCATTTGTAATAGACCTCGCCGGGAAGCATGATCTTTTTTATTTATTTTGAGATGGGCACTGAGTTTATTGATCCGCTCAGTTAGCATCGCAACCTGCACGTCTGCTGAGCCGGTGTCAGTTTCGTGGGTTTGATATTGGTCAATAATTTCGTGTTTACGCTCTTGCAGCAAAGCCATAGGTCTATTCAATTACATCACAGGGCCTGATCCTAGCATAGCCATTGCCCCTGTATATTTCAGAAAATGTTGACAATTGATTTACTACTGCCAGACCAACACTTTTGCTTCGTACTCTCCTAAGTCAAGCTTCACCCCTTCATTTTCAGCTTCAACATCGTAGTTAAGCGTCCACTCATGCCAAGTTCCGGCTTCTGGGAAGTTGGAGATTTGATATTGAGCTAAAAATTGATCAGAGAAATTGACCACAACCACAACGCGATCGCCTTGGTCGTTCCACCGGATATACGCTAAAACCTTGTTGTCTGGATCTTCGTGAAAGAAGTTGATGTTTTCTGTGTAGAGGGCGTGATTATGCTTACGCAAAGCGATCAAACCCTTGTAGTACTCAAATAAACTCTGGTTGAGTTCATTTTGTAGAAGCGGCCATTCTAGCTTGCTCTGTTCAGGGGTTTTCTGCTTGTACTCACCGAATTCTTCCCCCATCCAGATCAGTGGTACCCCGATAGCTGTCATTAACAGTACAGCTCCTAACTTTACGCGCTTAAATGCTTCTGCTTCAAAAATTTCGCGCTCTGCGAGTTCGACCATTAGGTGCTCTTGGTCGTGGTTTGTCAGATAATTCACCACATCCGTTGCCCCAATATAGCCCTGCCGCTTAGCGTCCAGTACATCTTTAAGGCGTTCTAAGTCAAAGGAGTCTCCAGTAATATGCTCCAGCACACAGTGATAAAAACTCTCGTGCCAGCAGGCGTCCATTGGACCTTCAGGCCCAACAATATCCGTTGTCTCTGGAATATGTTCAGCAATGTTGTAGAAAGGCTTCATGCTAGCCATGCGCTTTGCTTCTTGGACGATCCAGCCCATAAAGTCATAGTTGGCCATTTGCCGCGCTGCATCGTAGCGAATGCCGTCAATGTGGTATTCCTGAACCCAGAAACGTACTGTGTCTCCAATAAACTTGCGAGCTGGATAAGTGTCTAGGTTCTCATCGTAAAATTCGTAGTTGAACTCTGGTCCCCAGTTATTTTCTGGGTCACGCGGCTCATGATGATACCAGTAGTCATGGTCAATTTGGGTGAGCGGGCTCGCTGCTTCCGAGTGGTTGTAAATTCCATCGAGAAGGACCCGAATACCTCGTCCATGGCATTCATCTATCAACTGCTTTAAAGCTGCTGTTGTCCCATAACTTGATTCCGTCGCAAAAAAATAGCGGGGGTTATAGCCCCAGCTGTAGTCTCCCGGATACTCCTTGACGGGCATTAACTCGATCGCGTTAATCCCCAACTCACACAGGTAATCTAGTTTTTCAATCACATGCTTATACTTGCCGCGCAGGTGCGGATCGTCCTCACCTCCAGAGAAGTTTGCCACATGCATTTCATAAATCACTAACTCTTGATCAGTGGGTAGAGGGTGATCGTCATGCTGCCAGACGTAGGTGTCTGTAATCCGCTGGCCATCTTTGATTTGCACAACGCTATTTTCTTTTTCAGCGTCAATATCGGTGGCGTACGGGTCATTGACATCTACCCACTGATCTGGCTCAAAAAACCAGGATCTAGACTGTACCCGAAATTTATACTGGTAAACGCCATCCTCTAGCTCAACAAAGGTGCGGAAATATCCTTGCTGATCCTTCTGCATCGGAAATTCCTGCCAATCTGAAAAAGAGCCGATTAAGGCTACTCCTTTGTTGTAAGGAGCGAACAACTGAAACTCAATTGAGCTAGACATCTTATCCGTTCTGGTTTACTAGCAAAATATGTGACCAAAATTATCCCACTATTCAAGTGCAGATTATTTTTGCCCTTATCGCTGCTTCCTTAAAGTTTTTTACAAGGAAATATCTAGCTACTCAGAGTAGGCTGATTTCGCAGCGCATAAACGGCTGGCAATTGCCACCAAGCTACCTGAGGATATTCGTGATGCTCTTGGTGGTAGCCAAAGTGATAGCAGGTAATAAAGGACCAAAATGTTGGCCAAGCATTAGTTTGAGCACAGTGGGGTTGTGTGTAACCCGTCTCCGGCTCCCGGTGGGGTAAGTAGGTACCAAAGTAGAACAATTGGACTGAACTCAGGATTGATGGCAGCATCCAGAACACGACTAAGTTATTCTCCGGTACCTGAAATGCGTAGTGAATGACGTGAAAAACAGCTATTAAACCGGCAAAGCGTGTCCAGCTCCAGTAGTGCTGCATAAAGCAAAAGTACCAGGCAAAGAAGTTTTTATGCTTGCCGTCGTGAAAGTCAGGATCAAGTTCGGTAGCTGGGTGATGATGATGCTCCCAATGCTTTTTGAGCAGATGCTTATAGGAAAAAAGACCGTATGCTCGCGTTGCCACTGACCCAATCAAAGCATTAATCTTGGGCTTTTGCGGGTACACTTGCCCATGCATAGCATCGTGGGCCGTAATAAATAGGCCAGTGTAGAGGAACATTTGCCACAGTACAGCCAGCCCGATTGCCACAGGATGCAGCCTAGTAATATCAAGAGAAAGTAAAAGAACAAGACTAGCTGCCCACAAGCTAAAGATCGTCAGAGCGATCGCAATGCCTCGCAATGAATTCTGATGATTTGTAATCTCTGCAAATGCTGCTTTGGGGGCTGGCTGCTCAATCTGAATCAAACCTTGTACTCCTTTGTCACCTTCAATGAGTGCTTATCCAATATAAACTTTTGTAACGTAAAACACATTCTTACTCTAAGGTACTTCTGGAGACCTTAAGAATGTTCCCACTAAAGTAGTAAGGCCCAGGCCAACAGCGGCAACTGCTCCCCACTTCAGGGTGGGATTGCGATCTAGCCAGTCTGTAAAGTTGGGTATCGTCAAATTGCCAAAGTCACCCTCTACTCTGTCGTAACCCTCACTTGGATCAATTGGCTCGAACACATTATCCGCTGCGTCCTCTGACTTCGGCTCATTGGTACGCTGGAACCGGAAGCCGATCGCGAGTAGTATGGCATCCATGAGCTCTGGTGAGAGGCGTTGCAATAAATCGACAATCTTGCCAATATCCCCTACGATGTAGTCTCGCGTCGGGTGCTCTGCAACGTACAGGATCGCCTTTACAACCAGATCTGGCTGGTAGTAGGGTGGTACCCCCGTTGGCTTTACCCCCAACTTGGTACGAACCTTGTTGTAGTAGGGTGTGTTGATCACCGATGGCAGCACATTTGTGACGCTGATCGGTATCCCCTCATGCTTCAGTTCAACCCGCAGAGATTCCAGAAAACCCTCTACCCCGTGCTTAGAAGCGGAATAAGGACTCTGGTAGGGAATTGAGCGCCTAGCCTCCACTGAGGAAATATGGATTAGTGCACCTCGGCCTTCGCGCTTCAGGTGGGGTAGCGCTGCCATGGCTCCATAGGCTTGGCCTGTCAGATTAACATCAATCACACGCTTGAACTCTTCCGGCGTGATGTTGTCAAACGTAGCTAAAACGCCAGTAGCGGCAAGGTGTACCCAGGTATCCAGTCGTCCGTACACTTCAACGGCTTTATCTGCAATGGCCTTGACTTGTTCAAACACCGCGACATCAGCCGCGATCGCTGTCACTTCACCACCTGCCTGCTGGATCTCTTTCACCAAGGAATCTAATCCCGGTTGACTGCGGGCAGCAACGACCACCTTGGCTCCCCGCTTCGCAAATTGCAGCGCTGTTAGCCGCCCAATGCCACTGGAAGCCCCAACAACGGCGACAACCTGCTGATTAATTGGTTTGAGTTGCATTCTTAAAAGTTCCTTGTCCTTAATATCATTAATACGAGCACAGCCAAGATTTAACGTCTGATTCCATGAGGCAGGCCATGCATAACTGCTAAGACATGGGTTCTTTAGGGTTTTTGGCTTTGCCGGAAAAACCACTGCATCAACCCAGGGAAAACTTTGTTTACCGTCGCCCCAATATTGGCAGAGCCAACCACTACTTCAGTTTTTTTGTGTGCCACGCCATCCCAAATTGCCTTTGCCACATCCTCAGGCTTCTCTACTACGGGAACTTTGAGGATTGTGTTGAGTTGATCACGGCGGGCTTGAGCATCCTCAGCATCATGACCTCGGAAAATCGCTCGTTCCATGAAGCCGCTTTTAATTAAATTGGGATAAATCCCACAAACATGAATCCCTTTGGGGCACAACTCAGCCTGTAGAGATTTTGTGAGTCCGGTAACGGCAAACTTGCTAGCACAGTAGGGCGTAACATAAGGCAGAGGTACTTTCCCGCCAATCGAGCTGAGATTGACGATAGTGCCCCTGCCCCGCTCCAAAAAATGGGGCAACAATTCCTGAATCGTGTGGATATAACCCCAGAAGTTAAGGTCTATCGTGTCATGCCAGTCCTTTAGGGAAAATTCCTCCACGGGCCCTGAAACATAGATACCAGCATTGTTAACTAATACATCAACAGCACCGTAATAGTTCAGCGCTTTTTGCACCAGATCCTTAACTTGCTCAGGCTCCTTCACATCAGTAGGAATGCTGAGTGCTGAACGACCTAGCTGCTGGATTTCTAGAGCTACCTCTTCCAAAGCTTCAGCATGTCGGGCTGCAAGTATTAGGTCATATCCCTGACGAGCAAATAACAGGGCAGTTGCTTTACCAATACCTTGAGAAGCACCTGTGATGAGAACGGTAGGAGCCATACCTTAAGAAATATTACGATATATGATCCATTAACGAGGTTTGGCGATTACTCAGCCTCTTTCCTTGGAGGGAATTGACTATCTAGTTGCTGTTCATCCAAGCAGCTATGGGAATGAGCACTGTTAGGTACATCTGTGTTGTTGGGTAAACTACGTTATCCCCTTCACCCATTCATTCCACCAAGTAGGTAGGGCGCTATGAGTACAGTTCTGGTTGTTGATGACAGTGCCACGCTCCGGGAGATGATCTCAGATGTTCTCAAAAAAAGTGGCTTGAATGTTATCCATGCCTGTGATGGTGTGGAAGGTATGGAAAAAATTCAAGCCAAGTGCCCAGACTTGGTAGTTGTAGACATTATCATGCCTCGAATGAATGGGTATGAGCTTTGCCGTTGGATTAAGAGCGACCCAACAGCTCAGAACACACCTGTGGTTATGTGCTCTACCAAGGATGAAGAGTTTGATCGCTACTGGGGAACCAAGCAGGGCGGTGATGCTTATATCACCAAGCCCTTTCAACCCAAAGAGCTGATTGATACAGTTAAACAACTGCTTCAAAAGACAGGATAAAGAAACACCTCACTTAAGACTACTTCCCAACTTTGCCTGCTGCTGGATTGGTTTGCTGGCGCCTTGGCATAGAGAGACTTCCGCTAACCCATACAGGAACTTTCTCAAGTGATAGTAGGTAAAATTGCCGGATAAGCAGACAGCAACCAGACATGAGCTCTGTAAATTTCTGATTCGGCTATCTAAAGCTCTTGAAACGGAGAGGGGGGGATTCGAACCCCCGGAATCTTTCGATTCTCTCGATTTCAAGTCGAGTGCATTCGACCACTCTGCCACCTCTCCAAGTTCTATTATTAACAGGTTCGGGCAAGGAGTTGTAGTCAACCAGCCAAAAAAGTTCATCCAAGTCAAACAAATCAAGATTTGGTCTTACGCTGCTTGCTGTAGTGAGGTACCCATATTTGATGACTTGATCCGACTCACACTTGGGACAGAGCATTTAGTGGGGGAGGTCAGTGAGGGAGGAGATAGCAACGCTTCTAGTCTATCGAGCTACCAATACTATTCATGACTACTAAATCTTGATTGAAGCAAAGTTAGTCGTTCTAAATCCAAGTTGGATACGACTTGAGCCAGCTTAGCAAGGTCACTAGCATCATCCAGATAAGGCACGGTTCCCAAGACAGGAGTATGGGTTAAAGACTGAAGCAAATCTCCAGGTGCCCAATCGCTGATTTCTTGAGGAGAACAGGACTGTACACAGTTAAGGATTATTCCTTTAAGGTGAATGCGGCACTGGCGAGCTAAAGCGACATTCGCAACTGCCTGCGCGATCGCCCCTAGTTTCACGGGCACGACCAGGACTACAGGTAAGCGCCAATCCCTCGCTAGGTCTGCCACAATGAGCTCGGCAGTCACAGGGGAACCTAAGCCGCCCAAAGCTTCAATTAAAACAAAGTCGTGCTTTTGCTGGAGAGATTGCAAAGTAGCCCAGGCCCGTTCTAGTTCCACCCGGCGGCCTTCTTTTTCCGCCGCGATCGGGGGGGCCAAAGGTGCCTGGAAGTAGAGCGGAGTTATCTCTTCTAGAGTTTGGTTAAGGGATAGACGACTGTAGTGCTCACGGTCTCCCTCTGGCCCTGTCTGGATCGGTTTAAAGATTGCGAGGTTCTGGAAAATGCGGTACATCTGCAAATAAGCAGCTAAGGCAGTTGTCACTACTGTTTTGCCAACCTCAGTATCCGTACCAGTAATCAAAAGGGTATTCAAGAATACAATCAACTCCAAAGTGTAGGCCAGCTAATCTCTAAGATTGCCTATTGCAAATTGCGAACATCGACGTTTAGGGTGAAGTCGGTTTCATCTTGGGCAATTACATCGATTTGATAGTCGCCACTGACCGGCAGCTCAGACTCCCAGCTCAAAACCTTGGAGGCCTCATTAATCAACTCACCATCAGGTGTGCGAATATCCAAAGTGACTGTACCGTCAATCACTTGGGTAGCCAAAACTTGGTCTGCACGGGCATTTACAATGTAGCGCTTAACGCGACCCGGACTAGCCTTATCCGTCATTCGCTGAGCCGTTTCGCCGGGAGCAAACCGAACTTGCTCTACGTCTACTTCAGCGGATGGAGATGCAGGTTCTGGGCTAGGAGTAGGTGTTGGTGTCGCAATGGGTGTAGCGGGAACTGGGTTAGCAATTGCTACTGCCAACTGGTAACTACTTTGGGAAACACCTGGAACGGGTTTTAGTTGGATATAGTAGTCACCGGTTGCTGGTACTGTTCCTTCCCAAGTGTTGACGCGCTGGACAATGGGTTCTTGCTCAGGACCAAAGAGACTCATCACAGTACCCTGTCCGCTAAGATTGAGCGTTAACTGCTGGCCCTGTTCGCCTTGAATCACATAATTGATTGTTTGATTCGGTTGGAGGGTCCCTTGAACAGAAACTTGATCGTCCGGCAGTAAGGCCAAGGGGCGGTTGTAGCTGACGGGGTCTGGACTTGGGGACAGGCTGGGAAGCGCTGTCGGGGATACCATAACTTTGGGGGTAGATTGTAGGGTCCGGCGTTGCAGCAGTTCTCGCACAAAACTCCAAGAAACAAAAGCGGTGAGAAGCGCCAAGATGATGCCGATCAGACCGACGGCCACCGGATTGTCCCACAGTGAGCGGTGGGTGACGGGAGGGATGACGGCTTCGCTTTTACTCGGCCCTCTAGAGATTGCAACATTGGCTTGATCCACGGCTATTGTCCGTACCTGAGTCAAGCTGGGGTTCGCAGCCACTGCCTGGGAAACGGTTTGGGATTGCCTTTGGGTGGTTGAGGAAACAGCAGTAGGTTGGGGTAGGGCTTGCAGCGCCGCCATTACTTCGTTCGCAGATTGGTAGCGATCGCCTGGTCTGTATTGCAACATCTGCTGCAAAATCTGGCCGAACCCTGAACTCACTGCCACCCACTTCTGCCAGTGCCAGCTCAGGATCGTATCATCATATAGCTCGGAAGATTCTCGCCCCGTTAACAACACAACCGCAGTTGCAGCTAGAGCGTACAGATCACTACTGGGGTAAGCCCGACCCGTTTGAAGTTGCTCCCCAGGCGCGTAGCCTAGTTTACCAACAGTAGTGACTGGGGCTCTACCTTCAGGGGTATGCAACCGTGTCACAATCTCTTTGACAACCCCAAAATCAATTAATACGGGTTGCTGATCTTGGTCTCGCAGAATCAAGTTGTCTGGCGAAATATCCCGATGAATAATTCCTTTGCTGTGGATATAGTCCAATACGGGTAGTACCTGTTGCAGCAGCGATCGCACCTCTGCTTCTGAGAAGGTATATCCTTGAGCTTTCCGAGCGTTTAACAACTCATGGTAGGTCTTTCCTTCCACATAATCTTGGACCAGAAACAGGCGAGGGCTTTCTTCCAAGTTGTATTCGAACGTAGCCCGAAATTGGGGTATTTGAGGATGTTGAACTTGGTAGAGAACAGCCGCTTCCCGTTGAAAAAGTTCCTTCGATTTTTCCAAAACAAAGGCACTCGATTGACTGGGGATAAACTCTTTCAGGGCACACAGCTCATCAAAACGTCCTTGATCCTTAGCAAGATACGTACGAGCAAATCCGCCTTGACCCAAAATACTAACGAGTTGATAGCGGTTTTGTAAAACGGTCCCAATGGGAATTGGTGGTCGCATAGGCGATTAAGCAGCTTTTGCCAAGATAGGGCATCACATGCAATTAGGATACAAGCTAGGCAGGAATACTCCCAAGTGTGGCGACTGTGAGATCAGATAATGATAACGCTTGCCTCACAAGTAACTCAACTTGCGAGCCGTGCTTTCACAAGTTCCTGAACTTTCTTGCCATCCGCTTTACCTTTTAATTGCTGCATTGCTGGTCCCATGACTTTCCCCAAATCTTTTGAGGAAGTCGCCCCAACTTGAGTGATGATTTGGTCAATTTGCTGCTCAATCTCTGAATCAGATAGCTGTTGGGGTAAGTACTCTTCAATAATCGTCAGTTCCAGAGTTTCTTGGTCTGCTAGGTCCTGCCGCCCAGCTTGCTGGTACTGTTCAATAGAGTCACGCCGTTGTTTGGCTTGTTGAACTAAGACTTCCATTTCTTGGGCTTCTGTCAGTTCTGTTTGTCCGCTGGGGCGAACGCTGACTTCTTTCTCTAGTAAAGCTTTTTTAATACTGCGGACAGTCTCAAGACGGATCTTGTCTTTAGACTTCATCGCCATTTTAATCGCTTCCGTAATCTCATCTTTTAATCTCATAACCGCCAATTCGCTTCAGATGCAACCGCAACTACTATTGTTCCAGTGTTAAGGGTTAACAACAAACTCCAGGAATCGTCAAAAGGACTTTCCTAGAGTCTCTCAAGTTGCCTGAATCTAAACTTGTCGCGAATCAATAGTATCAAGCCGAACATTCAAGCTACTAAATGGACGCGTTTAGGAGCTTCTGGGATACTTAGGGTGGAATGAGCAAGTAAGTTGGTATAGAGATGTGCCAAGCGGGAGGCGACGCTGTCCCAGCTAAAAGCAATTTCAGCCCTTTGGCGACCAGTTTGTCCCAATTGATCACGCCAGTTAGGGTTGATAAGGATGCGATCAATTGCCTGCCCTAACGCCACCTCATCTTTAGGCGGTACCAATAGCCCAGTTACCTCCGGGACTACTGTAAATTGAAGACCACCGACATCGCTGGCAACTACCGGTGTACCACTAGCCATTGCCTCTACTGCTACAGGACTAAAGGGTTCATAATAGCTGGGCACAACGCAGACATCAGCTGCGGCATAGTAAACGGGTAAGTCGGCATCATCTAAATAACCAGGGAAGGTTGTAATGTCTTTTAAGCCCAGTTCTGCCACAATTTCTTGAATGCGATCGCGTTCGGGTGAATCATTTTGGCTCGGGTCACTGCCACCGGCGATCACCAGCCGCAGATCCCCTGAGGCTCGTAAATGCGATTGAGCGATCGCGCGCACTAGCGTCTCGATTCCCTTGCGCTGGCTGAATTTCCCTACGTACAGCACCATCTTTGTTTCCGGCGCTAATCCCAGCTTGTGACGGGCAACTGGCCGTTGCACAGAGCCAAAACGATTGACGTCAGTGCCACAGGGAATCATTTCAATTTGGCCCTGGCTAGACAGTGTCTGCATATGCTGCTTCTCTTGAGGGCTCGTGGCAATGACGCGATCAGCGATCTCTAGACATGCTTTTTCGACTGCCAAACGGGTCGCAGCAGTGCTTCTCGCCTGAGAGGAAGATAACTGTTCAATCGCTTGGTACTTCAAAACCCCAAGAGAATGATAGGTATGCACCTGAATCAGTGGATAATTTCTTTTCAGCTCCATCCCCGCCCAGGCGGATAACCAGTGATTCGTGTGAATCAGTGGATACTGCCATCCTTCTTGCTGCTGGAAGATCTGGAATTGCTGGACAAAGTCCGGTAGGTACTGAAAAAGCTCGTCACGAGGAACCACCGACTGAGGTCCGGCTGCCAACCGAATAGTACGACAGTTTGGGTTATGGCGTACGATTGCCGGCTGAGCAGCATCCCTATGCCGCGTGAATAAATCGACTTGCCATCCTTGCTGTGATAAAGATTCACCTACCTGCCGAACATAAACATTTCGGCATCCTACCTCCTCTTGACCAGTTTTTGTTGCTGGATCACCATCAATAGAAATTAGCGCAATACGTTTTTCTTCAGTGACAAACATAGGTTTATTTTTCATTTAAATTCAATAAACCCCCCGTGCCGATCAACCATCTACTAGGGCTTAATCGCGGAAAAATCGGAATAAAGCACGTGAAACTATAAGAATATTGATTTTACTTAATATTGGTTAAAATAACGTGCTCTATCTTACTATTCCTAGGTGGTCTAATTTTGACAATCCCTCTAAAGAGCAAAATCAGTTGTAATGTAAAGGGTGACTCGCCAACCGTCCTAGATGTTCCACTTCGGCCAAAACCCCCAGGGGGGTCCAGCCAGTACACAACTATTGCCCAGATTGTGCGATCGAGGAAGTATCTTTTGGCATAGCTTTTGAGTTGTTAAATCACCCTGTAGCGAAAGCGTAGGGTTGACCAAACGTTGACATCTAAGGCATTTCCTTTAAGACCAAAGGCTTGGCTGGCGGGCAAGCTGGCTTGGTACAGATCCTGTAATACCGCTCTAGAAACTTCTAAAAGGTTAGGTAGAGCAAAAATTTGCAGTGATTCATTGTTTTCTCGCAAAATTGGTTCAAGGACGGCTAGGGCTTTAGTGAAAGGCTGACGGCTAAGCATAAAGTAGGTAGTGCGCAGCCCCGCAGGTCCAGGGATGATCCACTCAAAAGGAGTGGATACCTGAGGTAAGACTAAGGTATCACCAGCAGCAATTACTGCATTTTGGAGTGCTGCTTCTGGATTGCCAGATGTAAAAGCAGCGGGATAGAAGCCAAAGGCATTTACACTACTGTCGACTCCCAGAACTAACAGGTAAACCGGGCGATCGCTGTAATTATGCACTCGATATTGAATCCGGGTACCTACTGGTAGGGAAAGAACCTCGCCCTCAGTTCCAGCAATAGGTAGAGAACTGGCAGCAACTTCAGATCCTAACCAAGGGGCACGGAGCGTTCTTTGTCGAACCAAGATTTGCTGCTGTGGCGCAGTGGTTTCTAAGGTGGCACTAACCCCTAAGCGGGATGACTGCTCATTAACCGTCGAATTTAGCAGTTTGGCACCATGCAGCGTTTTAAACTTTGGCATTAACCGGTGCACTGCTGATTTGATCGCTTCTCCCACTTCACCAGCTGTGTTGGGTAGGAGATCTCCCCCTAAGGTAAATAAACCATAACTGCTTTGGGATACTGAGGATTCATGGAGGGTAGGCTGCAGGGAAATGCCCTTTGGTTGTGCCACTGACGATAAGGTCGTGACTTTGGCAAATAGGTAATCCGCAGGTTGCTCTGTGGAAATTACCGATGAAAGCTGAGGTAAATCCGAGAATGCACTAGTTGCATCCACGCGTTCAATCCGTTCTAGGCTGGAATCAAGGGCTATGGTAAAGCTGATGTTATCTGGCATAACCCGAATCGCTTCATGCACCTGTTGCCCGATCAATGACAACCCCGGAACAGCACCCCCCTGATTCAGCCCTTGAAGGCTAGGGATCACTCGAAACTGGGCGCAGAGGCCATGGATATTGTTCAGTTGAATGGGTTGATCAGGACTCGGGGCGGGCACGGGTTGAGCTGTGACTTCTCCCTCGGGGGCGGCTGTGACCGTGGGGGGCGATAGGTTCACTGTTTGAGGGAAGGGCACCAAGGCCAGGATAGAACCAGCACCATAATGCGTTAAGACTTCAAGGGGTAAACCGGCAAGCCATACGCGGCCAGTTTTGCCATTGTTTGCGATCGCAATGACTGCCCCCTCGGCTCCTGAACCTGGAGAAAGATTATAGGCTGGCAACAAACCCTGGCGTTTTTGCCCACTCAGCTCTGGCTGCTCTTTACCTGCAAATTGTTGAACGCTGCTGGTTGTTTGACTAAAGCTAATTTGGAGTGTTGCTGGTGTTGTGCTCCAAAGATGTTGGGTCAAGGCATAGGTAAACAACCCAGCGTTAAACCCCGGCCAGTGTGCTTCTGTGGCTAAGGCACCTGGCCCTGCGGCTGCGAGGACAACTCCTGGTAGTTGCCGGGAACGGAGTTGGGCAGTCAACTGCTCCCGTGACACATCCATTGAACCCATTAGTTGCTCTTGCAGTGCCACCTCTGTAACGGCTGGTTCTACTACTTCAATAGGCTCAGGCCGAGCCCGAATTTGTAAATTACCCTGCCAAGCGGAATCGGGGTAGGTGGAGCCCGCATCGATAATTGTCGTGATCTGCTCAGTTTGGAGCGATCGCAGCAACAGGAACAAGGTATTTTCTAACAGGTCCTCTACCTTTGATAGAGCTGGGCTAGAGGGTACCCCACCATCAACCGGTATCAAAGTATTCTGCTCAAGGCGAGCTAAAGAAGTGCCATCCCTAGCAGGCAGCCGAATATGGCGGCCATAACCGCTGAAATGAAAGACAACGACATCCCCAGGACGAACTTGCTCAACAAGATGGCTAACAAACGCAGTTTCAATGTTGTTGCGTGTCGCGTCTTGATTCGTTAAAACCAGAATATCGCTGTCTTGAAAATGAAATCGGTACCGTAGCAGCTCTCGCTGGAGATCGACATCGGTAAGGCACCCTGCCAAGGCAGGCATCTGTGTAGCACGATACTGATTGATGCCAACTAACAGTGCTAGCTTGCGGCGGGTTGGTTGGGCCAAGGCTTGTTGGTACTGGTTACCAAGCAGGGAGAGACTCGCCTCACTGATCCCCAAACCGGCTAGCAGACTGCTAGCTCGGTGTAAGAAAGCCCGTCGTGTTAGTGCCATATTTCAGATTTCTGCTGGATACGTCACCCCTCTTGAGAAGCTCGTTACTTGTTATTAGATGATTCCAGCGAAGGAGTATGTTCTAAGATCTACACTTCTACGGCAGTTCGCATCGCCCGTGCCAGCTCTGCTGCCACTTCCGGGCGGGAGAATTCAGGTGGTGGCAACTCACCCCGGCGGAGCATTTCTCGCACTTTGGTACCTGAGAGGTGAATTCGTTCCCCAGGCTTACTAGGGCTAGTTTTATTGGTTGCCATGCCTTGAGTTCGCATGCAGTAAAAGGCATGCTCAAACATCATGGGTGTAATTCCCAATTCACCAGGCGCAAATTCAGCAAAGATACGCTGGGCATCATAGGTGCCGTAATAGTCACCCACCCCAGCGTGATCACGACCGACAATAAAGTGAGTGCAGCCATAATTTTTGCGGATCAAAGCATGAAAGATTGCTTCACGTGGACCGGCATAGCGCATGGCAGCCGGGTTGATTGCGAGGATCACCCGGTCTTGGGGGTAGTAGTGCTCTAGCATAATTTCGTAGCAGCGCATCCTGACATCCGCTGGTACATCGTCACTTTTTGTTGCACCGACTAACGGATGGAGAAACAAGCCATCAACCGTTTCTAGGGCACACTTTTGAATATACTCATGTGCCCGGTGGATTGGATTACGGGTTTGAAAGCCAACAACAGTTTTCCAGCCTTTTTCCTGAAATTGGGCTCGCGATTGAGCCGGGTCAACTTGGTAGTTGGGAAACTGGGAATGGGGCTGACGCTGGAGTAGCCAGATTGACCCAGCCAAGTTCACTGAACCCTGATTGTAGACTACCTGGACGCCGGGATGTTTATCGTCTTCAGTGCGGTAGACCTGCAAAACTTCTTGGGTTTTGTCGTAGTGATACTTTTGCGTCAAGTCCAACACCCCAACAAATCGCCCTGCTGGATCGTCTAAACGCACCAGGCTTCCTTCCCGCAGAGGATCTGCCACTGTCTCAGTTACAGAAAGGGTGATCGGAATAGACCAGGGCAGACCGTTCTCTAAGTGCATGTTTGTCACTACCTGCTGGTAGTCCGCCTGCTCCATAAATCCGCTTAACGGGCTAAAGCCGCCGATCGCAATCAGCTCCAAGTCAGAAGTTGCCCGTTCATCCAGTTGTACACGGGGTAGCGAATCAGCTTGTTCCAAAAATTCACGCCGCTGATCTGTTGTGGCAATCCGATTAACTAGGTGCCCACCGTGGGGGACAATAGTCTCTGATTGGCCTGAGGTCACCGCGTCTGGTTGCTGAATCAAAACACCTTCTCCCTGAACTGACGTCAAATAAGCTGTAAATCAAAACAGTTAAGTTTTCTATATCCTATCTTGATGTGACAGTTTCACAGCTAGGACTATTTAGCCGTTAACCGTACAGCGATCGCTATGGTCTGTAAACTTGATTTTGAGATGAAAATGCTATCGCAAGCTTAAAACAGTGACTTATCGTAACCCTGTGCCAACCGTTGACATTATTATTGCAATGATTGATCGGCCTCACCGTCCGATCATTTTAATTGAACGCCAAAATGAACCCTACGGCTGGGCACTTCCCGGCGGGTTTGTGGACTATGGTGAGACTGTGGAAGCGGCAGCACGGCGGGAAGCGGAGGAAGAAGTTGGATTGCAGGTAGCGTTGATTGAACAGTTTCAGGTTTACTCCAACCCCAATCGTGACCCCCGCCAGCATACGATGAGTGTTGTTTTTTTAGCTGAGGCAACTGGAGACCCCCAAGCCGCCGATGATGCCAAAAATTTGGATTTATTTGAATCCTGGCGGACTCCAGGCAACCTCTGCTTTGACCACGACCGGATTTTGTGCGACTACTGGCACTATCGCCATTACGGATTGCGCCCCCGGCTTACTTAGCATCCTGATCAACATCAGTAACGCAGTCAATCTTCTGCTTTTTTGCCAATCTGTCCTACTGTCGTCTCGTCCCATCTCTAACTGGTAGCGAAATAAACTTGATTACGGTATGCTCGGCATTACTCAGAAGTCACTAACACTTGGTCTTCTATGCTCAATTTATAAAACTAGTCTCTGGAACATTAGCGTCAAGAAACTATAGTTTATTAGCCCTATTTACAGCTGTCTGAAGCCCACTGAGTAATCGCTGCTCCTCATCATTCAAGCCAACCGATAGCTGTTTGAGGTTGAGATACCGTACTACCTGATTGCTCCAATACAGCAGCTCTTCCATCAAAAAATTTCCTTGTATATTTAAGCACACGAAAAACCGGAGACAGTATTAGTCCTACTACCCCCGGCACTACTGCTTACATTATAAAAAAACTAAACCAGTTCCAACAGACCTAAGTACAGGACAAAAAAACTAAGGCAGTTCTAAACGCTGCCTGCCGTTGAGAGAGATTCAGCATGATCTGACGCAGATAGTCAAATCCATAACGAAAGACACTTTTGG
>CADCWO010000179.1 GCA_902806435.1 uncultured Synechococcales cyanobacterium
CGTCAGGGTTTTACCTGATGCAGCAACACGGATCGTGTCTCCGTCCCCCACACTGACCACCCGGCCCGTGATTGTTTGAGCCTGAGCGAGGAGCGGCATCAGGAGCATAGAGGTAGCCGCGATCGCTACAACTAAAAACTTCGGCTTCATCTTCTTCACATCAGTGATCATTAGGGTAACTTCATGAAGAATCTAGTCCCAATAACTGGCTGGATGGGTAGCACTGTAGACTGACTTGAGTAACTTCAGATACTCTTCAAACTTGATGTTGCGAACTTCTAGCCACTGGGCAAGCACCTGCGATAAGACACATTTGGTAATGTCACGGTCCACAAACTCCTTAGCAGCACTCAGGGCTTCCGAAGGAGTTCGGTAGGCTTTGTCGAAAGTACAAATCTTCCCCTTTGGGTCATAGCACTTAAATTTCCAGTGCCCACTAAAAGGGGCTGCTGTAACGAACCAACCACGATAGAGGTTGTCTTCAATCTCCATGTCCGTTTGCCAAGCTGAGGTGGTAATAGCTATTCTTCCCATCGTTCACCCAAGCAAATCAAAAAGCTGACCGAAAGATGCTGACAGCTCATCACTTGGCTTGGAGCAGGGTAGGCTCTTGTGTTACCGGGCTGGGTACTAAGGTCCAGCCTGAGCACTTCAGTTTCTGGTAGGTTGCCCACCCTTTAGACCCTTCAGCTATTAGATAGTCTGGTACAGCATACTCTGGAGAACATGTATAAGGTCGCCAAGATTGACTTGGGTGAGACCGTAAGTGTAAGACCTTTTCGCCATCTGGCTCTAGTACAGGTAACCAACACATTTGACCCGGCATGAGACACTCCTCAAAGTAGATGCTCGACCAGTTACACCAGGAGTCATACTCGGCTGTCTGGCTGACAAGTGTTCTGCCACTCTAGCCTTGGGAAGTAGTCTTTGCTATGGGGTGAAAGTGCCTTGATGTTGGGTAGAACAGCCGTTTTCAAAGAAGTTAGCCCTGCCAGTGGAAACTGAGGCTGGCGAACTGGAGCGGCCTGATTCTCACTGCGGAGAATGCTTCTTTTCACAATTTAAAGCTATCGTTATCGTCCTCCTGCACGTTTACTTGCTGCTCGCCTGCCACAACGCTTGCCCGCGGCATCAAGATCATCTGGTTTATCGCATCTTCCAGAACCACCAGAGTTATTAGTTCCAGAGGTAGCAGGAATCACTTGCGAAGTTGGGGCAGGTGATTCTCGTTGCGAAACAGGAACAGTGTCAACCTGCTCAATCAACTGCGCTGCAATCCAACCTTGGATACCAGACTTGGGAATCTTTACTTTGTACCAGGTGTACCCACCACTATCTTGAGCACTGTCTAGAATTTGCACGCGATCGCCAGGATAAGCAACATGCTGGACTTTGTACTCGGTCCCAGGCCCGGTGCGAACATTTTTTGAAGAGGCCCCTTCTCCAACAATGACTGCATTGATGCTGCTAGAGGTATCTGAGCTTGGCGTGTCCCTAATATCAGGGGTAGGAGTTGGATCAGGAGAGGAGCTGACTGAAAAGGTGGGGGTGGCTTGTACTGATGGAGTGGGAGCAAAAGATTGAGCGGTTTCGGCACTAGACTCAGGCTCCATAGATGTTGTACATCCAGCCGTGACTGCTAGCAGCACTATAGCTATAGCACTGTTGACCAATTTTCTCGGAAGCCTTTTGTTCATGATCAAGGAGCTGTAACTGGACTAGGAAAATCAACTCGGTTGAAGAAGCAGCAAAGTTGCACAAAGTCCTTTTGTAGAAGTTTTCCCAGAAATACAACCAGTGAACCATTCTTGTTTTGCCGCCTATCTTCACGAGAAAAGCCAAAGTTCGCTAGATTGCAGCTGTAGAGCAAGCACAGCCTTACCTATGAGCGATTTAGTTTTTCGAAGCGCTAGTCAATTAGCCAAAGCTATCCGAGAACGCTCTGTCTCAGCTACGGAAGTACTAGAGGCTCATCTGGGTCAAATTGCTCGGCACAACCCAGCACTGAAGGCCATCGTGACGCTAAATCAGGAGCAAGCTCGTCAACAAGCTCATCAGGCTGATGTGGCAGTGGCCCAAGGAGAGCTATGGGGTCCCTTGCACGGGGTACCCTTTACCGTCAAAGATTTATTTGATACTGCAGGGGTGCGTACCACCTGGAGCTATAAACCACTAGCCAATTACATTCCGCTGCAGAATGCGACTACTGTAGACCGCCTCCTTGGCGCCGGGGCTATCCTCCTGGGTAAGACAAATATGCCGGAGCTAGCGAGAGGCCCCCAATGCGATAGTCCCCTGTTTGGCAGGGCTAACAATCCCTGGAATTTGGCATGCACGCCTGGGGGTAGCACAGGTGGTGGCGCTGCTGCTGTAGCTGCCGGGCTATCTCCTCTAGATGTTGGCAGTGACCTGGGAGGGTCTATTCGGCTCCCTGCACACTTCTGTGGCGTGTTCGGATTTAAGCCAACAGAGTACAGAGTATCAACGGCTGGAGCAAGCCGTGAACTCAAAATAGCAGGTAGGTTACAAACTATGCGGGTTGCTGGACCGCTTGCCCGCTCCATTGAAGACCTACAGCTATGCCTATCACTACTTGAGGGGCCAGATGGTCGGCAGTGGTCAGTTCCCCCCGTAGTGTTAGAACCGCTGCGAGAGCGTCCATTACAAGAGTACCGCTTTGCTTGGACTGACAACTTGGGTGACGTTCCTGTTACAGCTGAAACGCAGGCCGCTGTAAAGAAGTTAGCCATCACGTTAGAGCAGATGGGGTGCCACGTAGAGCGTTGCACCCCACCAGGGTTTAACTTCATGGAGGCTTTAGAGACCTATGGCGAGATCTGTGGCGCTGAAATTGGCGTGACCCTTCCTCTGTTAAAGCGTTTTTTATTGAGTTTGGTGTTGAAGGCACGGTCTGCACATGAACCGCTGTTTCGAGGGTTAATCAAAGGTGCGGCGCTTTCGATGCAGCGGTATGTTGAAGCCTTAGCACGGCGCGATGACTTCATCACTAGAATGGAACAGTTCCTCTCTAACTGGGATGGTTGGTTATGCCCAGTCGCTCCTGGTCCAGCCTTTACACACCGCCAGATGAAAAACCCTCTGCTAGGTGCTCCGCTCGAAGTAGATGACCAGGAGCTACCCTACTGGGTGTGGAGTATAACTTACACCGCTGTATTCAACCTAACTGGAAGTCCGGTAGTCGTCTTACCGATAGCCTGTTCGCATTCGGGTCTGCCCCTTGGAGTGCAGGTCGTTGGGAGGCGCTGGCAAGACAGGCGGCTTTTGCACACAGCACAAAAGCTGGTCGAGGTGGGCAGGCTTATGAAGCAACCACCAGGGTACTGAAAGACAAGGGACGTGTTTGATAGAAGCGAGTAGTGGCTCATGCTTTAACTACCATCAGCTCATTCCACCTGGCTGTCCAGCGGTTTGACCTGAACTGAGCACGAGTCTGCCAGCGCTGCTCAAATTCCATCACAGCGAATCGAACCTTGTCCTGGCCGTAAAGGAAGTTAAGTTCATCAACGGTCTGCATCAACTGCTTGGGTCGAGTATCCTCAGGACTGGAATCCTCAAACAAGCTCAACTGGAGCACCCCTGGCTCTGTAATTCGCTTAAGCAGCGCCCCTGCCTTTTTGAACTCAACTTTCTCCCGCCACACCTTCTCGATTAGGAGCATCGCATACTTCAGTAACGTTGGAGTGTAGTTACTGGCTACCCATAGCTGACACTTGGCTGAGTTGCTGTAGTAGGGTTCCTTGAAGCAGCTGGTCCAATGCATCCATAACAGACATGAAGGGTTATCCTGAGAACTAGCTGAAGGCATAAGAGGCAAAGGGATTTGAGTAAAGACTATCTGCAAAAGCAGGGTCAATTCTATCAGGCACTTGGGACTGTTGAAGCGGTGTTCCTCCCTGGCGATTCTCCTGCTCGAGGAGAACTTGTGATGCAGGGGCAGCACTTCACAGCCTGGGTCAGAGGCGTTATGCTCAAGCATCTGTGCCCTGGAGAAGCACAACGCCTGCGGGTCTACCCTCGCTTCCACAAGGCTGAGAGTCAATGGTCCTTTACAATCATTGCCCTCGACAATGACCAGCAAAGCACTCCAGGAGAGTTCCTCTTGAAGGGGAACTGGCTGCTAGTTCACCAGACCCCTCTGCTACAGGTCAGGCAGACCCGCAAGGGAGGAAAGCCGTTCTACTTGCCCTTGGAGTGGTCAGAGGCTCCTGAGCCAGACGCTCACTTCTGGATGTTGCAGTGTCACTTCATGGCAGGGAAGATGGTCGTGGCACAGGCAGCAGGCCCCTATCCTCCTCCCGCTCAAGAGCAAACCCCAAGGTCAGAGGCTCTCCCTGCGCCTGTACTCTCTCCAAGACTTGCTAAGTCCCCTGTGGATTCTCTTAGCCAAACAACATCTCCTCCTTCTATCGCAGCAATCAAGGCTATGGCTACTCCGGCAAAAGTTGAAGTTACCTGTAAGTTTTCTGAAGTTCCCCAGCATCGGACGGTGCCAGAGGGGGTTGAGTTTTATCTGGCTCAGGGAGAGCGCATCTTGACGGTGACACTCAAGGCCAAGCAGTTCAACAAACTGCTCAATCACAACTATGCAGACTGGGTAGCAGCAGTTTCTGGACAGCTGGGAGCTGCCACAACCACAGGGTTTGAGCTGAGCAATGCTAGCCTCCAGGTCTTTGAGCGTCAGTCTAAGCCAGGACAAGCGGCTGAGGTGCCTGCCACAGTGAAGGAAGCAGCTACTGCCCAAGCCAAACCTACTTCTATAACCCCTGCCACTGAGCGCCCACCGCGTCAGAAACCGCTCCGCGATGTTCAACTGCGCTAGTTGGGCGGAGCAACGTCAACACTTCTGCTCCCCACTCAATCTGTAACAGGAACTCAAAGGAGCAGAGCTGACTCCTGAGGAGGGTGATTTACTTCAGCTTTGTCAGGACTTGGAAGAAGCAGCCTCGGCGACTCCTGCAGCGCAACGAATCAGAGCATAGCTCCTAGACGCTCTTCTTTGTCATCTATTTCAGCCCTTAGCCAGCTCGAAGGCTGAGCGCTACAGGAGTTCTGTAGTTGTGCGAATTGTTCCCCATCCCACCAACTAAGACTTGGAAGGAGTATCCACGCTGGAGACTTTGATGATTGTCACAGGCAAGCCTACTCTAGCGGCCAATGCTGAAAAGCCAAACTTCAATTTGAGGGGCCGTGGTAGCTCTGACCAGGAAACTGGCACAAAACCAAGGCGTAGATAAAACTTCTTTAACCTGGGACCGAGGCACTCCAAATATAGTGGCTCGGTTGCCTCCGCTACTAAATGTTTAACCAGAAACGTGCCCAAGCCACGCCCTCGCCAAGCCGGTGCAACAACTAAGCTGCCAAGTTCTTGCGCCCCAGTAAAGGAACGCAGCTGTCCACACGCCACCAGATGCCCTTCACATCTAATGATCCAGAACTGGGACCAGCGTAACTGAGTAGGATCAAGTTTAGCGCTCAGCACTAACCTCCGAATCTGCCAGATATCGCTAGCAGAGGCTGGGCTAAGCACACATCCCTGTGGCAATGAGGAAGAGGACTCAGCCATTGTCAATGAAGCTACAACTAAGCTACGCTAATTTTCTCACACCGTGAGCATCAGTACGGATTTTTTCATGAGCACCAGCCTGAGAAAAGCCTGTGTCAGAGCCAGCAATAAGCAGAAGCCTTGATCTCATCGACCATCAACCACATAGAAAATACTGTTGGTAGCTCTAGCCAGCGATTATAGGCGCTCTGTGAAGGGTAAGTACCATTTTGCAAAGCTCAGCACAACCGGAGAGAAATCGGTTTCTTAAAGCTTCCGTTGCTAATAAAACTTGCGGGCTGACTTCGGGATGGATACGTCATTGATGCTGGCAAATCGACGCATCATCAACCCATTTTCAGCAAACTCCCAATTTTCGTTGCCATAAGAGCGATACCAAAAGCCGGAATCATCATGCCACTCATACTCGAACCGCACGGCAATGCGGTTATCCATGAAGCACCAAAGTTCCTTCTTCAAGTGATAGTCGAGTTCTTTTGCCCATTTGCGCTTGAGAAAAGCCACGATCGCAACACGTCCACTCAGGAATTCTGAGCGATTCCGCCATTGCGAATCTTCGGTATATGCCAGCGACACTCGCTCAGGATCACGGCTATTCCAGGCATCTTCTGCCGCCTGCACTTTGGCTGTGGCAGTTTCTAGGATGAATGGAGGCAAAAGGGGGCGACCCGTTAAATCAGACATGGTTAAAATCTCCTAAATAGAAAAGCCCTACATCACCATTTCTTGAGCAACAAAAAATTGCCATTCATAATCGCTTGGACGCATGTTCCTCCGAGAGAGGCTTCGCTACCACCCTTGGGATCTAAGTTTTTTAATATCTCAGGTGAAGTTGATCGCGCTCATCATCTCATCACAAAACTTCTCCTGAATCACCTCTTTCAGGGGCATTTCATAAACTTGAACGATTTCCTAGAAGCGATCAGGCAAAGGATCGGTTGCAACGATCGAACATGACTCTTTGTTGACATTGGCAGTTAAAATTCAATTACGAAGCGCGATCACTCAACTGTTGCTCCAACTCCACAATTCGGGCTTGCAGTGGAGCCATCATCGCTTCTACTTCAGTTTCCGAATAGCGGATTGGAATATGTTGAGGGCAGTTCTCACTGATGGCTTCTACATGAAAGAGAATTGCTCGTTCAACTGTGGCAGGATAGCCCACTATACCCAGTGTTTCAGTCCATTTAGAATCTCCTTCCACATACTCTGCTCTACCCCAGATTTTGATGCGTTTACGATGCCGATAATCCATCAAAAACAAAAATGCTTTATCATTCCCTGATAGATTGCCGACCGTAATGTATTGCACATTCCCCGCAAAGTCGGCAAAGCCCAAGGTCTTCTCATCTAGCACTTTGAGGAAACCGGGAGGCCCTCCCCTGAACTGGATATAGGGATAGCCATTGGAACTTACGGTTCCTAGATAAAACCCATCTAATTGAGCAATGAATTCCTTAATTTTGGGAGTAATCGTATCGTTGGCAGGACCATTGGCAATATATTTTTCGTAGGTTTGCCGCGACCCCCGCTGAGCCTGTGCGGTTTGAACTTCAGGCGTGAAGGCAATTTCTCCAAACTTGCGTGGCATGTTGTTCTCCTAGGCCGCAATGGGGTCTGCAATGCCAACCATACCGACAAAACCAGGCAGCTGCTTGATGTGGTCGATCCAGCTCAGCACGTTGGGATATGCATCCAAATCAATTTTTCCATCTCGTGCTAGAGCAATGTAGGGAAAGACAGACACATCGGCGATCGTCGGACGTTCAAACTCTAACCAGGTTCGAGTACTTAAATGGCTATCTAATTGAGTCAAGATATATTCTGCTTTCTGGTGTGCTCGTTCGATGTTTATGCTGGTCGCACCAAACAGATGATATAGCCGTGCATTTTCGGGTCCTTGGCGGACTTCTCCTGCCGTTATAGATAACCACCGAACCACTTGAGCCAGAGGTAGCGCCTCCAGCGGGAGCCAGTGGTCACCGCCATACTGCCGTGCCAGGTACACCAAAATTGCTTGAGCATCCGCCAGTTTCGTATCGCCATTGACCAGCAAAGGAACCTGCCCAAAGGGGTTGAGCGCCAGATAGTCTGGCGATTTATGTTCCCCTTCCATCAGATCCACTTTGATCCATTCGTAGTCGAGGTTCAGCAATTCCAAAAAGAGTCTTACTTTGTAGCTGTTGCCTGACATCTCATGACCATAGAGCTTCATCATTGTGTTTCTCCTGTCTTGCAATTGAGTGTTTGTTGCGAGAAAAATGGGGGCGCGTGGTTGGCGTGGACGAAGGTTTAAACCTATACCGAACGTTCGGTATACTCAACTGTACCGTTCGTTCGATAGTATCGTCAATAGGTCAATCTTGTTTTGTTGGGTTCAATAGACCATGTCTAAACAAACTTACGTCCCGTCCTTGCTGGATTTGTTTCGGCAGTTTGGCTATGACGGGGTGACGCTCTCAAAAATTTCTCAGGTAACGGGGTTGGGGAAAGCCAGCCTCTATCATCATTTTCCTGGTGGGAAAGATCAAATGGTCGAGACAGTGTTGATCGCCTTGGAACAGGGACTAGAGCAGATTATTTCAGACACGCTGCAGTGTGAGGGGGATACCATAGCTCGGCTACAAATGATGTGCGATCTCATCAGCAAGGCTTACAGCGGTGGACAAAAACCCTGCTTGTTAGCAGCCTTGATGTTAGGGTCAGCTAAAGATGTATTTCAAGGTAGGGTGCAAACATTGTTGCAGTCGTGGATAGATGCAATTGCGACGGTGTTGACGGAAGCTGGAATGAATGAAGAACTTGCTCGGCAACGAGGAGAAAATGGAGTGATTGCCATTCAAGGTGCTCTGATCTTGTCTCAGGGGTTAGGCAATCCTGCTCCCTTTCAGCGTGTTATTGAGCGACTTCCAACAGAGCTCTGTCAAGAACTGTAACTACAAAATTGCTTTGGTGTTGTGATCCCTCGCGAACCTGAAAGCATGGAAGGATAGCACTTTAAGCCAGTAGAATTCAACTGAGACTTAAACGTTCATGAAGCCACCATCAATGACGAGATCTGCTGCTGTCATATATGAGGACTCATCACTAGCAAGAAAAACGGCACCGGGTGCAATCTCTTCCGGTCTGCCAAACCGTCCGAGTGGGGCAGATTGCTTGATATAGCTTCCAAAGCTGTCAAGGGCTTCTGGTGATAGTCCCATCTTGCTTTGAAAATTCGTGGGTACGAAGCCAGGGCTCAGAGCATTCACGCGGATTTTGCGAGCTGCCAGTTCAGCTGCCAGGGTGCGAGCCAATGAGCGCACCGCCGCTTTTGCGGCAAAATACGGTACTGTTGCAAAAAATTTATAAAACACAAACTACAGCGTCGTGAACTTAAGCACTAACACTACCTATAGTGGCTGAAAAAGTTTTTGCAACAGTACCGCTTTGTCTACTGGGCCTGCAACAGAAATAGCTGAAGGAGTGCGAGAGTATCGCTGACGGTGTGCTGCTACTGGCTCCTCCATCAACTCGGACAGGTCAAGGTTCATCGTCTGCCGGACTAATCCCGCTATGACATCCTCATCGACTGCTGGGCCTGCATCGTTATGTGCCTCCTCCCAAGCAGAGAGTATCATATCTGAGCGAAGGGCAAAGACTTCGGCAATTTGCTCAATCGCTTTACCTGCCGTTTGCAATCTCAGCTCAAGAGGCAACCCTGCTATGAACTGCTCCAGCTCTGTCCACAGTTGAGCAATATCTGCAGTTTCAGGCGCTACTGTTGCTTGCTCCAGGTCATCCCATAGGTTTAGCTGTAGTTGGGTAGTTCTCATTGCAGGCTACTGAGGACAAAGAGGACAGGACGAGATGGGGCATCTAGAGGGGTCCAGTTCGACCTGAGCCGAGAACTTACTGATGCTCACCTCGTACTTGTGGGAAAACACCTGTAGGACTTCCTGAAGATAAGCGGCAACTTGACGAGAGGTTAAGCCCAGGCAATGGACTGGCTCAATTGCGGCTACTTTCTCTTGCCCCAGCCATAGTTCAGCGCTAATTGCGTGGAGGGGCGCATCTACGCGCTCCCGGTATAGGTGCAACACTGCTGCTGGGGCTGGGGGAATCGGCACCTGTAGGGGAGTGTTCTCTGGTGATTGGCGCTTGAGGCGACGAGACTTGTTGTAGCGATCGCGGCTGCGGTAATAAGAGCGTCGTTGGTGACAGTGAGCATCATCCCAGCATCCTGTACCCTCAGTGCCGTGGTGCTCTTGTGCCTGGGTAATTGATAGCTTTGAGCAAAGGCGGCATTTTTCAGAGCTAGAACGTGACATAGCCTCTTGACCAACTATTTGTCTAGATCTAGAAACGTCGTGAGGATAGACTTTATCTGCTGTATTTGGCCTGGTTCCAGCTCCCCCAGATACTGCACAAATCGCCGTTTATCAAAGGTCATTGGCTCGACAGAGATTACAAAGCTCTCACTATCCAAACCGTTACTAGCGGTGGGGGATACTGGAACTACTACTGCTAGCAGCCGAGGGTCCCGTGGCTGGACTGAGGTTAATGGTAACACTGTGACCTTACTGCGTCGATTAAACAGCGTTCCTGAGATAATCACGGCTGGTCGAGTCTTACGGATCTCGGTTCCCACAGAAGGGTCAAAGCGGATCAGCCAGAGGCTTCCCAGTCGGTAATCGCTGCTTGTTGGCATTCTTCATCCCATCCCAGGTTTTGTTCATCCAATAGCAGGCAGGCTTGGGCCATTTCTTCGACCTGCTGCTGCTTGCGCCACTGTTGGAGTAATGACTCAATCAAGCCACTGCGGTTATTGACTTTGGCATCCAGATAGGAGACCAATTCATCAGGTAAAGAGATCGATACCTTCATTACCTACTACCAATAATACTACTGTTGGTAGTATAACCTTGTCTTAAGGCATTTGGGAATCAAATTGGTCCAGTTAATTACTTAGTCGTAGTGTAGTCGTAGTTAATATCATTGTCATTATTTGGAGTAAGATTACACTTAATATAGAAGGGGAAC
>CADCWO010000180.1 GCA_902806435.1 uncultured Synechococcales cyanobacterium
TAAATCAATATGGATGCATGATATCGTCATCGGTCTGTTCATTAACCGTTATGAGTTTGGCTTGAACGTTTAGGCTCCATCCACAGGTCTAGCCCACTACCTCTACAGGCAATCACGCAGATTCTTAATGACCTGCTCACCTGGCCCTACATAGACCGGCTGGAGTTTCTTATTGCTTCCGGCACCGATCCACTGGCCAACTTGCAGGTTGGACTTGATCGACGATCATTCCCCCTGAAATCCCCTTCTGTGGCCTTCAAGCATCTGGAAACTCAGAAGATTTACAGCTTTACTACTGAAGACTCAATCAATAGCGTTTGACTTAAAGTCCTAGTCAGATAAATTTGACATCTTCCTCAACCTTAAAGGATGGGGGGTTCTTAGTTCCGCATCAAACCTCCACGATTTGCTCAATACTTTAGCTTTGCCTCAGTGCTTGCTGGCACTTACGAACTTTCTCAACGGTATCAGCAGCAGGGTAAGGGAAGTCATTATCTCCCCTCAGGTGTCTTTCCGCAGGGCTGAGATATCCCAGGCATGATCAACGTCGTGAGTTAGCTCCCGGTCGTCTGAGCGCAACAACTGCTCTAGATCCTTTGCTAATTGACGCGACCGCGCTACTAACAATGCCTCATCGCCTATTACCTGGGCCATCTCCGCTAGGGCCTGCTCGTCGTAACGCTTAAACGTGTGGGCAGCTCTCTGTGCTTTGTAAGAGCGGAAGCCCAATAACTTCAGTGCCTCCACTCCCATCTCCAGAGCAGCGCTAAAGGTTTCCCGCTCGACCACATCCACTTCACGTCGAATCAACTCAAACGCGTGACGGCGGTCAGCCGCCCGAGCGAGAATTTTCAAATGGGGAAAATGCTTATGAACGAGATCAATAATGTGCAGCATTTTCTCCCGATCATCAATTGCGAGCACAATCAACTTGGCCTGCTGCGCCCCTGCGACATGGAGTAAATCCAGCCGAGAGGCATCGCCATAGAAGATCTTCCAGCCGAAGCGCCGTAGCAATTCAATTTGCCCAGGATTCTGCTCTAGAAGTGTGGCTTTGAAGCCGTTGGCAATTAGCAAGCGACCGACAATCTGTCCAAAGCGACCAAAGCCGACAACAATTACGGGGTTTTCATTGTCGTCAATTTCGTCGGCTTCCCGCTCGGCTAGTGAGTGAACAAAACGAGGCAGCACTAGCCGGTCATGGAGAATCATCATCAGCGGTGTCAGGATCATCGACAGTGCTACCACTGCGACTAAAGGTTCTACCACAGCTGGGGTCAGCACCCGGCTTTGAGCAGCAAAGGAGAACAGCACGAAGGCAAACTCACCTCCTTGAGCCAGGGCAAAGGCAAACAGCAAATTCTGGCTCAACTCCAACTGAAAGAGCCGGCCCAGCCCCAGTAACACACCAAACTTAACTATTGCCAGACTAATGACTAACCCCAGAATCAATAGGGGTTGCTGAATCAAGAGATTGAAATTAATGCTGGCTCCCACTGAAATAAAAAATAGTCCTAATAACAGGCCTTTGAAAGGTTCGATATCGCTCTCTAACTCATGACGGTATTCGCTTTCTGCCAAGACGACCCCAGCGACAAACGTACCCAGTGCGGGTGAAAGACCCACTTGCTGCATCGCCAAGGCAATGCCAATCACCAGGAGCAAGGCGGTTGCCGTAAAAATCTCCCGCGATCGGGTAGCGGCAATGAAGCGAAACACCGGGCGCATCAGAAACCGGCCCCCGATAATAATGCCTCCGACTGTTCCCATGACTAGTAGGGCTTGCTGCCAGGGTAGCAGGTCTGTGTTCTGTGCCGCAGTTTGTTCGGCAACGAAAAGTACGCCATTCGCAGCCAGGCTAGTCGCTGAACTCTCTGCCACTGCTAGTAGTGGTAGGAGAGCCAGCATCGGGATGACGGCAATGTCTTGAAACAGCAGGACTGAGAAGGAAGACTGTCCGGCCTCAGTTCGCATCAGGCCTTTCTCATTCAGGGTTTGGAGGACGATCGCCGTGGAAGAGAGCGAGAGGATCATGCCCACCGCCAGCGCCATTTGCCAGGAAAGCCCTAAGAGGAAACCGATAGCGGCAATACCCAGGGTCGTAGCCATTACCTGCAAGCCTCCTAGCCCTAAAATGGGAACTCGCAACCGCCACAGCAGCGCTGGCTGCAGTTCTAAGCCAATCAGGAACAGCATCATGACCACGCCAAACTCGGCAAAGTGCATCACATCGTCTCCCTCTTGCCCAACAAAGCCCAAGACAAAGGGACCAATGATTACTCCGGCAACAAGGTAGCCTAAAACAGAACCTAGTCCCAGCCGTTGAGCGATCGGAACCGACAGCACTGCTGCGACTAAGTAAACGAATGCCTGAAAGAAAATGTCTTCGTTATGCATTCTGAGATACCTCGGTGTTAATCAGCTGATTTAGGTCTTCGTTAAGGCGTTTGCATTCTGTGAGGTGTGCCCAATGCACGGTGTTATTCCGGAGGGCAATAATTACGGTGCGGTAGTCCTCAGCGTGCTTGGCAATCTGGTGCTGCTCTTGCAGTTTGTGCGTCCCGTGGACGACAAAAGGAGGCAGATACTCCATGCCACAGAGACGGGCTGTTTGCTCAAAAGGCAACAGTAGTTCTCGGATAGCAAAGTGGTTGTATCCTTCCCGGCAGTAAGCCTGCTCACCTCCCCCAGTTGTAATCGCTGTGAGAAACTTTTTACCTTGCAGGGCCGTTCCTTCATGGCCATAGGCAAATCCATACTCTAGGACTAAATCCTGCCACTCCTTCAAAATAGCTGGGCTACTGTACCAGTAGAAAGGATGGTGGAAAACAATCGTATCGTGTGCCAGGAGTAGTTCCTGCTCAAACTTCACATCAATGTAAAAGTCAGGGTAGGTCTCATAGAGATCGTGAACGGTAACTAAATCTAACCCCTTAACCGCTTCTATCAAATAGCGGTTCACTCGTGATTTTTCTAGGGCGGGGTGAGCAAATAGAATCAGAATTCGGTTGGATTTGCCCATTGTTTTGTATAGGAAGGGTCACGTGACTAAATTATTGCAGCTATATTTCAGCTTTGCCTAGCTAACCAGCCAGGCCTAGGATGAGCGTATCTAAATTGAGGATTCAAAACCTCCGAGCAATTTCACCAACTCAAGCTCCTCGGGTGCCAGGATAATCAAGAATACGTTCTCTCTAAACCAGTTGAGGTTGTGTTGCAAAAAGAAGTTGAGGCTATGAAGACTCCCTGAAAGGGAATCAACTCAAGCAGCCACTTTAAAGAGTTGAGAGATGAACTTGACCCTTTCCTCAACAGCTCCCCTCGCCACTCCTTGAACTTGTCCTTTCTTCAGCATGTGCATCACCTCGTACCCTCTGATAGTTCGTCTAGCAGTATTAAATGAGCCAAACCCCATCCCCGGATTGACTAGCCGCTTGATGAACCTGTGGTCCTGCTCGACGATGTTGTTGAGGTAGCGACGAGGGCGCAACTCAACGCTCTGGGGTAACGCTTGCTCCGCTTTGAGCTCAGCGATTGCTTTAGGGTAAGCCGGGTTTTTATCAACCGTCACTACCCGTGGCTGCTGGTTGTGAGTAGCCTTCAGCGTCTTGTAGAAAAACCGTTTCGCTGCCCTAGCATCCCGTTTGGCACTCAGCAAAAAGTCAAGCGTGTTCCCGGCTGAATCCACAGCCCGATAGAGATATCTCCACTGCCCTTTGACTTTGATATAGGTTTCGTCCACTCTCCAGGAGTCGTTGGTAGGATACAAGTAAGGACGACAACGCTTGTCCAGCTCTGGGGTATAGTACTGCACCCAGCGAAAAACAGTGGAATGGTCTACTGGCAGCCCTCGCTCAGTAATCAACTCCTCTACCTGTCGGTAACTCAGGGGGTAGCTCAAGTACCAGCGTATGCAGCAAAGGATAATATCGGGCTGATAATGACGCCACTTGAAGAGGTTGGATTCGGGCATTTAAGAGGAACCAAAGCTACAGGCTCCCTACCCTATCACCTCTGACTCTAGTTTTTGCAACACAACCACCGCAAGCATATTGCTGATGTCAACGTGCAAACTGGAATAGCTACTGTTTGTCGTTCAAGCGGTCATTAACCTGCTGTGGTTTGTGCGCCTAAAGAACTCTTAAATCGGTATTAAGTTCGTTGAAGGATAAAGACTTCAAAGAGGATATTATGGATAGCTTTATGGAGGCTGCGATCGCGGAAGCACAACAGGGTTTAAGCGAGGGCGGTATACCAATTGGTTCGGTACTGGTAAAGGACGGCAATATTGTTGGCAGAGGCCATAACAAGCGGGTGCAGGATAATGATCCGGTCGTACATGCAGAGATCGACTGCCTGCGTCAAGCTGGAAGAATTGGCAGCTACCGGGAGACTATCCTCTATTCCACATTGATGCCCTGCTACCTCTGCGCTGGGGCTGTGGTTCAGTTTGGTATCAAAAAGGTCTATGCCGGAGAGTCTGAGACGTTTCCGGGTGCCAGGGAATTTATGGAGTCACATGGGGTTGAGGTCATTGACTTAAACCTGGATGAATGCAAGCAACTAATGCACCAGTTCATCCAGACCAATCCACAATTATGGAGCGAGGATATTGGCGAGTTGTAGACACAAGCAGATACCTGCTGATTTGCCGGGAGTTAATCGGTTGAAGGTTGGGGCTTTTGGGCTATTTAAGTTGAAACGAGGGGCAGAAATCGATTTGACCTGAAACCGATACATGCTTTGGCAGATTGGAACTCCGAGAGACTGGGTGTTGAGTTTGTGATGCTCAATCCCAGCACTGCTGATGCTACGGTACAGTAAACGACGCAACTATAGATGTACAGAATGTGCCCGCTCTTGGATTTTTGGTGCTCTAGAAGTCGTTAATCTTTTTGCCTACTATACCAACCCATTTAGCAACGTTATGCCAGTTAGAGGATCCCATTGGCTCCCTAAGCGATCGCTATCTACTGGAGATGAGACAGCGCACTCAGACTGGCGTGATTAGCTGGGATAACCAGGGTAGTTGGTAGAACCAGGACCAAATCGTACTCTGATTACTGAGTTACAGTAATATTTACTGCCTGGGGAGAACGCAACTTGGGCTGCCACGCCACCCGCTTGACCTGAAGCAAGCCCGACTCCAATTCCTTTTCAGCGGGGTGAGGCAGCCCAAACACTGTAAGATTAGTCTCGTTGGGACGCACCGCCATTGTCCTGGTTGGCTTGCTTAGATTTCTCCTGAGCTCCTCCATTAATGGAATGCTTGAGCCAAGCGGCAAAACCCTCAGAAAGCTCAGCCAAAGACTCCTCAAGTTTAGGTGAGAGTTCAACAGGCAGGCTGCCAGCGCGGACATGCAGGTCCCGCTGCGGGAAGGGAATTTCAACATGGCGGTGTCGCAGGATGGCTTCAATCCGAAAGTAGAGGTCACTTTTGATCTGAAACTGTTTGCGGGGCTCCGTAATCCAAACAAGTACCTCAAAGTTTATGGAGCTGTCGCCAAATTCCTTCAACCAGACCCGAGGTGCTGGGTCACCAAGAACATCGGGGTGTTCTTTAACCGCATCAATCAGGGCAGAGCGCACGGCGCTTGGATTAGATCCATATGCCACGCCAACTGGCAACTTCAACCGTGATACAGGGCTGCCGTGGCTCCAGTTGACCACCTCAGACTCGAGAAAGTGAGAGTTGGGAACAATAATTGAAACCTGATCCAGGGTGCGGATTTCGGTACTGCGGATGCTGATGCGCTCGACGGTGCCCATCAGTTCTTCGCCTACTTCGACAAAGTCTCCTACTTGAATAGGGCGCTCAAAGATAATCACTAACCCACTGACGAATTCCTTGGCAATTCCCTGCAAGCCCAGGCCAATTCCTACACCTAAAACACTGGCTAGAATTGTCAGGGAACTTAGATCTAGGCCCCAAAGCTGCAGCAGTACTAGGGTACCAACAAAGATTAGGCCATAGTTCGTCAGAAACGCGATCGCTTCTTGCGCCCCTCGGCTCATCTTAGTAACCTGGAGTACCCGCGATCGCAGCAACTTTCTAGTCGAACGAGCTAGGATAATCAGCCCGAGGAACAGTCCAATCAGAACAACCATGTCAACAATTGAGTAGGAATCCTCTCCCAGGGAAATTACCGGGGAAGCAAGAGTACCCACTAAAGTATCGAGGATGCGGCGGCTCCACAGGCGGGAGAGGGGAAACAAATTGCTGATATAAACTGCTGTAACTAGCCACATCCCCACTCGTCCTAAGTTAAGCGTGGATTGCAGCAATAGCTCGATGCCTCCAGCTAGCCTACCCGTTTCCGGATCGTTCATTTCCTTGGGAATAAACCGCCGTAGCCATCGGTTCCAAATTCTGCCCAAAAACCAGTGCAGGGCGAGCGTGACTAGGACACTACTGGCAGCTAATAATAAAGCGCTGCGGATATATACCGAACTTTGCTGGTATCGGGCTTGCTGAATTGCCTCCCTAATTTGCTGAGCCCAAACTTCAGCCTGTTCTTCAGCGGTTCTTCCGGCCAGGGCATCCTGCTGGGTCACCGTTAGTAAATAACCGTCATCTACTCGGATGACAGGTAGTTGATTCCTTTCAATCACCTCTACCTGAGGCACCTGAGGAGACTTAATAGCTGCCTCTAGGATGGCATTGGCTTCCTCAGTCCGGTTCTTAGCACTATAGTTTCCTAACTGGCTGACTTCAAACAGTCGGAGACCGTCTACCCGGATGGGTGCCGTTGGAGCGGCCTGAGCCCAAACTGGCATCAGCATGAAAATACAAGCCAAGGCGCCAATAAGGAAACTTCGTAAGAACTGAGTAGCGAGCAATAGGGGAGTAAGGCGTCTCATAATAGCAAGTCAGTTGATGGACCAGCACATTTAGGAGGAAACTCTATACTGGCACCTCTAACTACTAAGCAAGTATAAACCGCTGTTAAGCCATACTCCTTGCTTTAAGCAAGGAGTATGGCTTAACTATCGCTGTCAGGCAGCAGGCAAAGTCACATTAACCAGGTGCTCATCTCTCTTAAGATACTGAACGAATGAGCAAGTCTTTTAGCTTCTACCCCTGTCATCGCTTCCCAGCAGCCGTCATTAGCCATGCCATCTGGCTGTATTTCAGTTTTGCTTGAGCTAGAGAGTTTTGCAGGAATTTCTGCTTCAAAGGGGCCTTCACGTCATTTACGAAACGATTCGCGGTTTGTCCCACAAGGTTCCACAGAGATCTGCCATTTCCTGGCAAGGACGCTCCAGCCCAGAGGATAAGTGACATCCCGACGGAGAGTACTCATCAATGACAAAGTGGTTTGGTTATGGCGGGGTAATTTGCGCGACATTCTGATACAGAAGTGTCGCGACAAGCAAGCCGCTAAGAAGTTCTTCCGGTAAGCTCTTTCAGCATGAAGGCTTTAGTCCTCAGGTCATCAACACCGACAAACTTAAGAGCTATAGTATCGCTAGAGCACTACAGTTGTAGATAAAAAGAGGGGGTAAGGATAAACATGAAGGGTGTGAGATTTATTAACATGAGTTAGAAAGCAAGGCCCTTAGCGAGCTGTCATATCAAGAAGATAGTCACTACAGCGAATGCGCTCCTTTGAGGGGTCATATGCTGCTCTAACCTGTTCCCGAGTGGGTGTGCTCGCAGTGAGTAGTTGCCATTTCTGCCAGGGAGTTTGGTTGTGCAAGGAGCAGTGACGTTGCTGGCGATTGTAGTAGTCCTGCCACTGCTGCAGCTGCTGGGGTAGGTCTAGTGACTTTAGGTTGACCAGGGAGTAGAACTCCTCGAGGTCTGTTTTCTGGGTGCGCTCGACCTTACCGTTGAGATGAGGAGAGCGAGGTTTAATCGGGCGAAACTTGATAGCGAGCTCTCGCAATCGATTCTGAACAGCAAGGGCCATGAACTCCTCTCCAAGCCTACGGCACGCTGCGCTACGGTCAGTCTACAGCCGTTGGATGGGAAAGGGAAAAGCATTAACCATCTGCTCAACAAAGTTGAGAGTGCTCTGAGCCGTTTTGTTGGGGTAGAGCCTCACAAGCTTCAGACGAGTACAGTCATCAATGGCTGTGTACTGGTGAGTCTGTAAACTAAAGTGTGTCAATGGTCAAAGCCAGCTTGAGAGCTGGATAAAGTAAACCAAACTAGCCCAAGGAGAAGGCTATGACCATCCGACCTGAACTAATCGACGAACTGCTTGAAGAGTGCCCCAATTCTGAAGAGTTACTCAGGGAAGGCGGCCTACTCAAACAACTGACCAAAGCCCTAGTCGAGCGCTGCTTGGGAGCAGAACTGGACACTCATCTTGAGGATGCTAAACGAATCGATCTCCTCAAGAATGACCGCCGCTGTGTCCACTGCGGCAAAACTCTCAAGGGGGAATTTGGGCAAGTTGTAGTTGGAGTGCCGCAAGACCGCGATGGAGACTTCCAGCCCCAGCTTGTCAAGAAGCGACAAACTCGACTCGAAGGATTTGATGAGAAAATCCTTGCCTTGTATGCTCGTGGAATGACTGTTAGAGATATCCAGGCCCAACTGCAAGAACTCTATGGGGTTGAGGTCTCGCCTACCTTGATTTCCAATGTCACTGATGCAGTAATGGAGGAGGTCAAACAATGGCAGGCTCGTCCAATTGATCTGGTTTATCCGATTGTCTGGTTTGATGCTTTAGTGGTGAAAGTCCGCGAGAATAACCGGGTGATCAACAAAGCAATTCACTTAGCACTGGGAGTGAATTTGTCTGGGCAAAAGGAGCTGCTGGGTGTCTGGATGGCTCAAACCGAAGGAGCCAAGTTTTGGCTAGGGGTGCTGAGCGAGTTGCAGAACCGGGGCCTCAAGGATATTTTCATTGCTTGTATTGACGGCCTCAGTGGACTTGCTGAAGCCGTTGAGACCGCCTACCCCCAGACTCAGGTGCAACTGTGTATGGTCCATCTGATGAGGAACTCCTTACGCTATGTCTCCGACAAGCATCGCAAGGAAGTCGCAGCAGAACTGAAGCTGGTTTATACGGCTGCCACTGAGGCTGAGCTGAATCTAGAGTTGTTTGCCGAGAAATGGGATGGCAGCTATCCCACTATTAGCAAGTCTTGGAAAAGCCATTGGCCCCAGGGGAATCCGATGTTTGCCTTCCCCCAAGAGATTCGCCGAGTCATCTACACCACTAATGCGATTGAGTCACTGAACATGACCTTACGCAAGGTCACTCGTAACCATCGGATTTTCCCCAATGATGAGGCAGTGCTGAAGGTGGTGTATCTAGCGATCCAGAACATCGCCAAGAAGTGGACCATGCCCATCAAGGACTGGAAGCCTGCACTGAATCGATTTGCCATAGAGTTTGAAGGCAGGCTTCCAGTATGAAACAGACCTTTGACACAATTCAGTTGACAGATCCCAATTGGGAATCAGAGTCTCCCTGAAACTGAACCTTGCCCTGATTTAAGGTAGCAGTGACATAAACTTGGGAAACGCACCCAGGTACTTTGTTTTCGGGTACTTTAGCGGTTGCTGGAAATGCTGCGAGCCGCTTGGCGTACCAAAGTAGGGCGTGTTTTAAAACCCTTGGAAGACATTTGATAGTCTAGGTCAAGCAGATTCAGTCTCTGGACGTTCCAACAATAACCATCGACAAACGATCAATGGTATTTTGTGGGTTTTGCGAACAGGTGCGCCATGGCGAGATTTACCTGAACGCTATGGGTCATGGCAAACAGTATCAGGCCGTTTTTACCGCTGGCAGAAAATGGGGTTATGGCAGCGGATTTTAGAGCAATTCCAGCAGCAAGGTGACACAGATGGCAAACTCAATTGGGAAATCCACTTTGTTGACAGTAGCGTCATCCGTGCCCACCAGCACTCGGCAGGAGCAAAAAGGGGGACCTAGACCCAGAGAGTGAATTATCTGCTGTTGAGCAAGTCCAACACCGAGAAGCCTTAGGGCGCTCTCAAGGGGGCTTTAGCACCAAAATCCATTTGCGTTGCGATGGCAATGGCTTGCCGATTACCTTTTTAGTGACAGCCGGTGAGCGTCATGAAACGGTGGTCTTTGAACAACTGATGGCGCAAGGAGCAGTCAAACGGCAAGGCTCAGGACGGCCTCGCTTACGTCCGCTTCGAGTCAGTGGGGACAAAGGCTATAGTAGCCGCAAGATTCGCCGCTATTTACGACGGCGGGGGATTCGGCTGACGATTCCTCACAAAGAAAATGAGCGGCGAAGAGGTAGGTTTGATAAGTCTCTATACCGCGAACGGAACCGGGTTGAACGATGCTTCAATCGCTTAAAGCAGTTCCGCCGGATTGCCACTCGCTATGAGAAGAAGGCTGACAACTACCTTGCCATGCTGACTCTAGCTTCTATATTCTTGTGGTTGTAGTTTTAAAACAGACCCTAGCCCTAATGTCTGTGCTCGCGCTAGTGAACTGGCACTACCTCGCGCCACAAGCAAATACCCGTCCTGGCAAGCAAAATGGCAGAGGCTCGATAAGCATCCAAGAAACAGCGCAAGCGCGATCGCGCTTGCGTTATCGCCCATCCCCCTGACCAATACTGCACAATAGTGA
>CADCWO010000181.1 GCA_902806435.1 uncultured Synechococcales cyanobacterium
CGCTAGCACTTGTGCTGGCATTTAGCGAGGACCTGCTGCTATAGCTGAGTTGGCCATTGTCAGCAAATTGACTTCATCTTCACCAGCATCTCGGCCCGGCTGAAACTCTGTCCTGTACAGAACTCCTCTGTACTGCCACTCAAGCTGCACGGTTGAACAGGAGCCACCACAAGTAGAAGGCTTGAAATATCCGGTGATACCTTTCGCCAAAAGTACCGCTTTGGCAGATGGCAATTCGGCGAGTTCGAGTTTACCCCCATTTTCGGCATCAAAGGCATTTGCACTACATCTACATGGACTTAAAAGGAACACATAATACCTATTGGCTTCACCGCTCGCGTCTACAACTTCAATATGCATTTTTAACCTCAGCGCAGATGGCAGTTTGCTGGGTAGCAAAATTGGAAGGTTAGTTGTTTGTTTTAGCTTTGACAATGTTGAACGAAACAGCTCTGCCACTGGCTCTGTTACTACGACTGAGGAATCTTCAGAGATCAAGTTCAAGTCGGTAAGAGATTCAATTACTCTGAGCGCTTCTTGGGAGCTAAGGTCTTTACGGCAATTTAGCTGGTTGTGGCTCTCGCGAGTGGAGTACGCTCCACTCAAGCGATAAAAGCTGCCATTTTCTTCCATCCAGTCAGTGTATAAGTCAGGGTTGAGAAACTGTTTTCGTACAAGTGGCTCTTTAGGTCTGTCGTAGTTCAGACCATACTCCGATCCAAAGCGCTTTGACTGAATGGGTAACCTATATTCTAGTTCTGGACCACTGCCAATACCCCCGCTGGCAGATTCAATCGTAAAGCAACTGTTGTCCTGCGGATTCTGATAAAGGATTGCATACTGAGAGGCACCACTTATCTGTCCCGGTTCGATTTTAGTGACAACATCTTTAACCCGAAACCGAGTCGGGACGTAAGCGGGAACTAAGATTTTCTGATTCAAAGCTTGAAGCTTATTGAGCTGTGGCTTCGTCAGTTGAGAAGTTTGCGGAGGGGGCAGTCGTAATCCCGCAACAATCCTGGACAAGTAAGGCTCAAACTGTCGGAAGGTTTGAAGTGTCTTGAAGGTACCCGTCTCAGAAAGGGGATCAAAGCCGGTCTTAATCACGTAGAGTACCCTACAATCAAAGGCAACATAACCGAGGTGCTGCTCATGAACCCCTCCTCGCTTTAGACCAGTGAACCCATAGCGAAGTCCTGGGAGCTTACCAACCGATACTTCTTGTGGCTTTTGGGCAGAAAAGGTCACTTTATTCCCATACTCCGGCTGGCGGTCCTTTGCAAATAAGGCGTAATAATCCGTAGCCCAAGCACGCAGTGTTACCAATATTTGGGCTTTGTGCTGGGGAGACTGGATGTTCATAGAACCAGGTGTAATACCAGCCTTGGCTAGCATCTTCTGGAAATCAGGTAAGCTTTCTAAAGGGTAGATGCTGCCCTCGGCCGTGCCGAGCAGTTTTCCTTTGGCAAGGACACATAGCAAAGGACCATTCCCACCATTACAGGACCCAACTCGCCAGCCAGCAGGAGCAGGGGCAGCTCCAAGTATGGTCTTCCACCTCCAAATGTCATCCTGAACTAAGCTGAGATTTTCTGACTGGGAGCTTAAAGTCGGGGTTGTGGTGCCTTGGGATGTCCTAAGTTGCTTCAACTGAGCATTGGTATTCAGAGGAGTGAAAGCGACCAGGGCGATGGCCAACAAGATAGAGCTGTGCCCTAGTCTGTGGTGTCGAAACATTTTTTGGCCTGTGTTGAATTCGTACGATGTACGTTCGAGAGCTGAATGGTTCGTAATAGAGTGTTGATCTTTATATTTATTTGATACCAACCACCATTGAGTCGGCTCCCACTAGAGGTTCAACTCGCGTTTCACGAAATCCCACTTCACGCATCCATCCAGAGCAGTCAGCTCCCGTGTAGTCAAAGCCCCCTGGGGTCTCAATCAACATATTGAGGCTCATTAGCAAGCCAAAGGCATTCTGGCTGCGGTCATCATCGATTAGGGCCTCATAGACAACCAGAGATCCTCCCTGGGGCAGGGCCTCGTAAGCTTTGGCAAGCAAAAGCTTCTTCTCCTCTAAATTCCAATCATGGAGGATGTGGCCCATGATCAACACATCGGCACTGGGAAGTGGCTCAGCAAAAAAATCGCCAGCGTAGAAGTGCAGGCGCTGCTCCAACCCAAAAGATTGAATATATTCCTGGAAGATGGGAGCAACAGGAGGCAAATCAAACCCTCCTCCCGTTAGATGAGGATGCGCAAGAGCAATCTGCACTGGCACTACGCCTTGTGCAGCACCAATATCGATAAAAGTTTGACACTTCTGCCAGGGAAACTTTTGGGCGATCGCTTGGGCTGTTCCTAGGCTCACCCCAGTCATTGCGGATAGGAACTGCTTCAGTCGGACTGAATCGCTGTAGAGTATGGCAAAGAAATCTCCGCCGGTTTTAACTTCATTCTGAGGCTGTCCTGTTTGGAGGGCTTCCGTTAAAGACCCCCAGGAGGGGTAGAGGCGGGTATTTGCCATCTCCAGCATTCCGCCGACATAGGAAGGTTTGGCCCGGTCCAGAAAATAGTCGGTGTCAGCAGTATTGGCGTAGTGATCTCCCTGGCGATCTAGCATTCGCAGGGCGACTAGGGCATCCAGAAAATCCTTGGCACTGCGAGCGTGAAGGCTTAATTTTGCGCCCAAGTCATCTGCGCTCAGGGTACCTTTGGCCAGTTCAGTAAACACTCCTAGTTCAACGGCGCTGAGCAGGGTCTTGGAAGCCCAAAATCCCATGCCAAGTTGAAAGATGCTTTCTGGAGTAAGAGCTGGCAGCTTTTGAGATAACTCGGTTGAAGGTGGAATTGACTGATTTTGAACTGAACTAGAATTCTGAGACATTGGTTGATTCTCCTTAGATTAAACCGCTACCGCTGCTTCAACTGGAGCCATTTCTGCCAAAAGTCGCTCTAGGTTTTGTGGCTGCATAAACGTGGTGTAGCGTACTGCCAAGGTCGGAGGCAGCAGTTCCAGCATCAGCCGGTTTTCTACCCAGAACTCGATCACATCAAACAGGTCATCTCGGTTACAGCGCAGGACGCGCCACCCTTCCCGGTTGCCAATTCGTTCAATTTCTGTCTGGCTCGTTGGGACAGAAATTGCCGCATGGATAGCTGTGAACTCTGAGGGAAAATTGTTCTGAGTAAATCCTACCTGTTCGTCATTACATCCGGGAACCAGTTCGACACCGGAGGGATAAAGTTCAATCATCGTGCCATAGTGATCGTTGGCAAGAACCATGTAGCTACCAGGGTGAGGGGGAAATGGCGCAACCTTGCCATTCCAAACTTCTGCTAAAACTTGGGCAACGTGTAGAGGATTATTGACGGCGATTGAAATATGGTGAATCATACAGCTCTCCTGGCTAAATTTTTGTAATCAGTAAATAATTGAGAAATCTGAACCAAGTCTACTGGGACCGCCCATAGTGAGCCCGGCCCTTGCCATCAGCAGTCTCAAGCACCAGGACCTGCTGCCCAGAGTCATTGGTCTCCAACAACCAGCCGTAAGTTTCTGGCTGCGCTCCATTGCGCTTCTCGTAGGTGCGTCCTGAGCTACAGATCTGGCCCTTGGACAGGCTCTGAGCCGGTTGGAAGGTAAAGCGCTGGCCTTCGACCTTCACTTTGCCCTTTTCCCAGATGAAAAGGTTTGAGGCACAACCGTAGGTATTGATCTGGAGCAGTCGATTGCGCTCATAGGTGCCGTTGGTGGCAAGCTTAAATTGATCGCTGCTCCCGTTTGGTTGGGCTGACTGTCCGGTGTGGGGGTTGTAGTATTGGACGGAGGAAATCCGGCCATAGCGCCACTCTCCCTGGAGCTGAGCTAGTACTGTTGAGTTTGCTTGGCTAGCATCCGGATAGGCGACCAGGCCCGCAGCAAAAACTAGACCTAGGGTGTTGACAGCGGCCTGGTGAGCGGCTGAGGTGAGATGAGATTGCTTGTTCATAATTGCTGTGCGTGCTGAAGACGCTTTATATGAATTTTGGTTTCAGTCGATGCCTTAAAAGCTGAGTTAAGGTGGCGATACTCCTAAAGTACGCTTAGCTTTAGCGATCGCACTTCATCTATCTGGGTCACCCGATCGGGTGATTTGATGCAAGTCCTAGAAAGGTCAGAGCGGCCCTACGCAGCTAATCAGCAGCAAAGGGGATACACTGCCCGGATATTGGTGCCAGGGGGAGGGTGAAACAAAACGTTGTTCCTACTCCAGGGGTACTGGTGACACCAATCGGTAGTGTTGCAAAAAATTTGAAAAACGCTATTAGTAGAGTTGAAGCATAGGTGCTATAACCCTACTAATAGTGCCTGAGGAAATTTTTGCAACACTACCCAATAGACAGACCAGAGTAGGCTTGAACGGTTGTGATAAGCCACCTGATGAAGTCCAACTCCCCTCAACCACGCTATCATCTTCGCAACTGGCAGACCTATGATGCAGGCATTAGCTGAAGGAGAGGAAGAAAAGAAATCAGCTCTTTAGGGTGTTCGCCTGTTTTAGCTAGAAATATGGACAGTGTCATCGGCAAGGTAAAGAAGCTCCTGGTCTTGGCAGAGCGAGGGACAGAGTACGAAGCCGCTATCGCCGCTGCCAAAGCTCAAACCTTGCTGATGCAGCACAATATCGACTTGAGCCAGATTGATCCAGGCGAACGACAGGTAGATGAGCAAGTCCAGGAATGGTTGCTGGAGGCCATGAGCCGCAGGCAGATCTGGAAGGGGAACCTGGCTCATGCTATCGCTGAGGCTAACTTTTGCCGCATGTGGTGGCTCGGTCCAGACATCAAACTGGTGGGCAAAGCACACAATGTCGAGATTGCCCGTCACCTCTATATCTACCTGGTGGAAGCTGTCGAGCGAGTTACCAAAGAAGCTCTAGCTGTCGAAAGGGACAACTATCGAGACACTTTCTACCTTATGCGCCCTCGTGCCTGGGCTAACAGCTTTCGCTTGGGCTGCACCCATCGCTTATGTAATCGCCTGCTAGAGCAAAAGCAGCGCATGGAGGCAGAAGGGTTACCCGAAGCTAAGGTCAGTGCTCTCACCTGCCTGGAGGCTTATAGTCGAGAATCAGAAGTGCTCTCTCGATGGATAGCAAGGCAGCAGATCCAGCTAGGCGGCAAAGTCAAGAGCCAGGCTAAAACTAGCCTGAGTGGGTACCAAGCAGGCAAAGCAGCAGGAGACTCTATCCGCCTCAACCGCCAGATCAGTGCAAGGTATAGTACCCGGCTGCTACGAGGCTAGAGCCTGTTATGAACTTTTGGAGCTGAGCAGTAAGATTTGGGAATGAATAGAAAAGCATATCCCACTGATGTCAAAGATGATGGGTGGGCATTCATTGCTCCTTACCCAAGTCTCATGAGTAGACCTCTTGCAAATTAAAGCGAACAGACGGACTGAAAGTGTTCATAGTTGTATAGGGCAGCAATAAGATTACAGCGTAAGCCAAAGCGACGACGGCGGTTGCGGTAGCGCTCGGATAGAATGCGAAAGATTTTCAAGCAACGATTCACCTGCTCAATCAAGACTCGGCGACGGGCTAAGGCTCGATTGTCTGCTTTTTGCGCTTGTGTGAGTTGTCCGCCTCTCGGCTTTTTGTGAGGCAAACGACTGTTGGGGTGTAACTTTTGGATGCCTTGGTATGGTTTGTCCTGTAAGCTCTCAGTTTCAGCAGCAAAGCGCACCCCAGATGCCTGATACAGCTTGAAGTCATGCTTGCGTCCTTTGCCAAAAAAGGTGCAAATGATGCGCCCACTACTGTGCTCAATTACAATTTGACATTTGAGCGTGTGTCGTTTCTTTTTACCGGAATAAAACTGGCGTTGACGACGCTTGGGACGTTCAATTGGGGTTTCGGTTACATCCATCACGACAACTTGTGGCTTGCCAAATCCTCCCACCAAGTGTTTCTTGCCCGCTAAGCGCAACTGTCCACACTGCATCAAGTGATCTTCGACCCAATTAACAATGCGACAAACCGTTGACTCACTGACGCCCCAACTACTGCCGATGTGGAAGTAGGTGCGGTACTCGCGCCAGTATTCCAGGCACACCAACACCCGGTCTGCAAGCGCTAGTTTAGGTTTGACACCAGGTTTTGGAGTGGGCCTCCAGGCAGTTTTGAGTGCTTGGACCAGTTGTTTGAAGGTAGCTCGATGCACGCCAAAGCGCCGCTTGAAGTGTTCAGGAGAGAGTTTTTGAGCTATTTTGTAATTCATCATCAGGACGAGCGTTGTTTCTGCTGTCCTAATTTTTCTCTTACTTGGGAGCCGGAGGTAAGTGCTACAGCTTATCAATGCCTCTCTCTGGCTCCCTTTAACCTAATTTGCAAGAGGTTCACTGTACTTTCGCGGAAGTTTCACTATGGTTAGTTAGCCTTTATCAGGAATGGGAATTATAAATCTAATTTCACTGAACTAGCCATGCAACTTGATGACAGGCTCTCCCATTTAGGAAAATCACCGCTGGAACCCACAGCGCGACTCTTAAAGCAAGTTAATTATGAGCGCCTTCTAGCCAATATTGCCCTCTGCATTAGGCAATCACTGGATCTGGATGAAGTACTTAACACCGCCGTAACGGAAGTGCGGCAGTTTCTCCAGACTGACCGAGTAATCATTTACCGCTTTGAACCAGACTGGAGTGGTGTTGTTGCTGTCGAATCTGTAAATCCTGACTGGCCATCTACTCTAGGAGCAGCAATCCAAGATTCCTGCTTTACAACACAGACTCATGTCCAACCCTACCAGCAAGGTCGCATCCGATTTATAGAGGATATCTACACAGAAGATATTGCCCCATGCCACGTTGATTTACTGGCTCGGTATCAGGTCAGGGCTAACTTAGCGGTCCCCATTTTGCAAGGAGAAAATTTGTGGGGGCTTTTGATTGCTCACCATTGTTCGGCACCACGCCAGTGGCAACAGATAGAGATCGATATGCTGCAACAACTGGCAACTCACATGGCGATCGCTATTCAGCAATCCGAGCTTTACCTACAGGCTCAAACTGAGCTACTTGAACGTCAGCGGGTAGAAGCAGCCTTACAACAGGCCAAGAATGAACTAGAAGTTAAAGTCACGGAGCGAACAAGAGAACTGTGGGATACCAACCAGCGATTGCAGGGCGAAATTGTGGAGCGCCAGCAAGCTGAAGCAGCGCTGAGGGTGAGCGAAGAGCGCTACGCACTTGCTGTAGAGGGTGCCAAAGACGGGTTATGGGACTGGAATCTGATCACTGGCGAAGTCTATTTTTCCACTCGTTGGCAAGCCATGCTAGGCCAGCAAAGCGAATTTAGTGATGGGCCAGATGCTTGGTTCAACCAGATCCATCCGGAGGATCTGGGTCGAGTCAAGGTTGCAATTTCGACTCATCTCGAAGGTCTGACTCCTCACTTCGAGAGTGAGCATCGCGTATTGCATAGGGATGGCACTTACCGCTGGATGTTAAGCCGGGGGCTTGCAGTTCGAGATGCAAAGGGAAAAGCCTACCGCATGGCGGGGTGTCAAACTGACGTTACCGAGCGTAAAGTGGCCGAGAGGCAACTTCTTCATGATGCCTTCCACGATGCACTGACAGGTTTACCAAATCGGGCCTTGTTGATGGACCGGCTAGGGCAGAGAGTTGAGCGGGCCAAGCGACAAGAAGATTCCTTGTTTGCTGTCTTCTTTGTAGACCTAGATCGTTTCAAGATTGTCAATGACAGTCTTGGCCATGTAAGTGGAGATCAATTGCTGATCGCATTTGTCAAAAGGTTGGAGCAGTGCTTGCGAGTAGGAGATACAGTAGCACGGCTTGGAGGAGATGAGTTTGCGATTTTGCTTGAGGATATCAAAGACACTTGCGATGCAACAGAAGTTGCTGATCGAATACAAGAGTCGCTGACCCCACCTTTCCGCATAAGTGGGCATGAAGTATTCACCACTGCTAGCATCGGCATTGTTTTGAGTACAACGGGTTATGACCAACTAGAAGACCTTTTGCGTGATGCTGACACAGCAATGTATCGTGCTAAAGCGCAGGGCAAAGCCTGCTATCAAGTTTTTGACAAAGCCATGCATCTGCGGGCAGTCACACTCCTACAGCTAAAAAATGATTTACGGCGAGCAGTCCAGCAAATTGAAACTGAGCAACCATTAACCCTACTTGCGGGATCCGAGGCAGTATTGTCTACGCAGATGGGCCAGGAGTTGCAGGTCCACTACCAGCCAATTATATCCTTGAAATCTGGTACCATCAGAGGTTTTGAGGCGCTGGTGCGCTGGCAACATCCAGTCAAGGGTTTTGTACCCCCAACAGAATTCATCCCAATAGCGGAAGAAACCGGCCTGATTGCTCCCCTCGGTAATTGGGTACTCCGCGAGGCATGTCGCCAGATGCATGCGTGGCAAAAACACTGTCAGGAATCCTGTGAAGCAACTACTCCTTTAACAATTAGTGTCAATGTCTCAAGCAAACAGTTTTCACAACCTGACTTGATTAAGCAGATTGACCAAATTCTGCGCGAGACTGGTCTTAATGCGAGTAGTCTGAGGCTAGAGATTACCGAAAGTGCCATCATGGAGAATTGCGAAGCTGCAGCTGCCATGCTCTTACAACTGAGAATTTTGGGTGTTCAGTTACATGTGGATGACTTTGGTACAGGCTACTCATCCTTGAGTTATCTCCAGCGTTTTCCAGTTCATGCACTGAAGATTGATCGATCCTTTGTCCGTGAAATGGGCTCTGATAGTGAAGATTCGCAGATTGTCCAGACCATTATGGCATTAGCTTGTAAGCTCGGGATAGAGGTGGTTGCCGAAGGGGTGGAAACAGCGGAGCAACTAGCTCAACTCAGAGCACTCGAGTGCATCGATGGGCAGGGACAGGGCTACTTTTTCTCCCAACCACTGGACAGTAAGGCAGCAGAGGCGCTGATCGTAGCAAAGCCACAGTGGTGAAGTGCGGTTAATGGTGCTCAGCCCTAAACTTGGTTATTTGATACAAAAGTACAAGAAAGTAAAGGGGGTATTGAGTCAATTGGCCCCAGCTTCGGTTGTGCAAGCCAATTTTTTTGCTCAAATGGAGCGCGATGACCTTAGTTTTTTGCCAAAAAGTATCGGTATTCGGAAGCCACTGCGCCTAAAAATTAATAGGCGTTGCTGAATAGGAAGATGAATCAAGCAGGAATCGGAACATCCCAGAATTTAAGGTAATGCAGTAACAAGCGAATCGAATGTTTCAGCATTTCTTCTGACTTGGAGTAGCAGAGTGTTTTGCGATGGAGTCGTGCTAAGTAGTGCCGCATAGGGCTTCGCCCCGCCAAAGGCGTACGCGTATTCTCACCTTCTACTCGTGTCATATAGGTTTTACTCACAATCTGGTCTCCTGGTGGAATAACCCTGGATAGACGCTCCAACCGTCCGTGACATAGAAGTAACATTGCCAATCTCTGACAATTGCCCACAAAGGCTCAAAAGTCTTGGCACTGTACCCATCCCAAGATGCCTGCACGAGAGTGGTCTACCGCGGTCCACAGCCAGAGCTTGTTTTTTTCTAGAGTAGCAAAGTTAGCTGGAGCGCCTTGGCTTCTAGAGTAGCCAAGTAAGCTGATGGAGAACGGCGAAACCGCAGTTGTTTAACCCGCTTGAGACGATGCTGTGCTAGTTGAGAGCGTAACTGCTGCCAAGTTGCTAGTGCAGTAGGGACTAACTGTGCTGGCTGAAAGGTTTTAAGTTGAGTGGCTAGTGCAGCAACAAGCAGAACAGACCCACGCAATACCAAGGAAGCGCTCGCCACTTTGCGCCCACTACATCGCCGTTGATGATGCCGAATTTGTCCGAACACATGCTCGAGGTCATTGTTCGTTCGAGGTAATCCATCGACAGCATAGCAATGAAAGAGCCCTGACCAATAACTACGAGTGACCTTAAGAAAGTGAACAATGGAGTTTTCCAGAACACCTGAGTGCGACTGCCAACGGGACATGGCAGCAACTAAACCTTGAAAGCAAAGGCGCACAACGTACAGTTCAAATCCTGGTTTATTATTCAAAATCCTTGCCGCTTGATGTACCCAGTTGCAAGCTACGGCAATGGGAGGCCATAAGGATGCTGTAGCTTCTAGACCTTTGAGCAAAATGCTTTTCAATTTAACAAGTGCCAATGGCTGCCCCCTTTTTGCTCCAGCCGTTCTAAACTTTGCTGGATCTGCGTCAGTCGTTTTTGGAGCTGCAACCCAGACGGGTTGTGTTGCAAGAATTGGAGTGAGAGGTGATAGGGTAGTGAGCCTGTCTCTTAAACTCTCCCTTCCATGGCCGAAGCTCGCCTGTTCAAGTGGCGTCATTTCGTGCGATTCGTTGCTGGCTGAATCAATAAGCGAGCCAGGGCATGCCTGCCCTGAACTCTAGCTCGATGGAGGTGAAAGCCCTCCCTTCTCAAGTTCGGAATGACTCAAGACCTACCCACAGTGACCAAGCTCGATTCTTGGAGGCTGAAGCTGGGAATAGGACGCAATCAGAGGGCGCGTGTATCGCTGACACTGGCGTTAGA
>CADCWO010000182.1 GCA_902806435.1 uncultured Synechococcales cyanobacterium
ATGAGAATCTTGTAGGTCTCTGGCCCTGGAGCGACGGCGCGTTCCACGGCAGCATCTAAGTCCCGTAAGGAGTAGCGATCGCTGATCAGGGCATCTACATCAATTTGTTTTTTAAACACAATGTCGGCAGCGAGAGACTGAACCCGGTAAGAAGAACTGTAACTACCCATCAGATCAATTTCCCGGCGGTAGAGCAGGTTGGGGTTAATCGGTATTTCCATCTCGTCCGGGAACTCGGCAAAAAAGAGAATCTTTCCCCCTTTGCGGGTGCAGTCTAAAGCCTGAAAGAAGGCTTTGTCACTGGGAACGGCCAGGAGGCTGGTATCCACCCCCATGCCCCCCGTCAGTGCGTGGATTTTGCTCACCAGCTCAGGATCGCGAGCATCAAACGCGGCTTCTGCACCGACACTGAGCGCTTTTTCAATTCGGGTGGGTAGTAAATCGGTTGCGATCGCCCGCGCCCCAAAATACTTAACTAGCATGATAAACATCAACCCAATGGGACCGGCTCCCGTGACTAGAACCGTCTGCCCGGGGGCAATTTGGGCCTTTTTCACCGCTTTCAGACAACAGTTGGTCGGTTCCACAAAGCTGGCCTGCTCAAAGGTGACAGCTTCCGGAATCGGAATTAGGCCACCGTGCTGCACAATGTGAGCAGGCACTTTAACGTATTCCGCGAATCCCCCGCCACTGGGAATAAACCCAGCCGTCGTCGTGATGTTTTTATAAACCTCACACATCGAGAAATTGTCATTCAGGCAGTAGCCACAGTGCATACAGGGAATATGATGCAGTACCACTACTCGTTGCCCCACTTGCCAATTTTGAATTTCTGCGCCCACGGCAGCAATTGTGCCGGCAGTCTCGTGCCCGAAAATTCGGGGTGGGTTGTACAGGGGATAGCGAATTTTTTTGATATCAGACTGGCATAAGCCAACCACATTAACCCGAACTAAAACTTCGTCAGGCATAATGTCAGGGACAGGAACCTCTTCATAGCTGAGTTGATTGACGCCCCGGAAGACCTGTGCTTTCATAATCGTTTACTAAATCAACACTATAGATTTAACACTTGCAACTGGTTCATCGCTTGTTAATCTTCACTAGCTTTTTGATCAAGCCAAACTTTGTGAATTCACTTAGACAGCTGATTGTGTTACGAATTAAGCGGCTTTCTACCCCCCTGGCACCCCGATTGAACTTATGGGTATAGCTCATCGTTGTTTTCACATCTTTGTGCCCTAACAACCGAATTGCACAATCAACCTAATATACGAATATAGCTAGGCGATCGCTCACGGGCCTTGCCTGTAGTTGGCCAACATCTGGCTAGTGACACTGATTCTTAGGAGCGAATGCAAGAAGGTCATGAACTCACAGCCAAACGACTCCAAGAAGCAACTGTGCACACAGGCACAGCACCAAGACGCTGAGGAGAGGCGGCAATCCTCTGAGGAACAGCGACAACTCGCTGAGGAGTTGCGACAGAGTGGCGAAGCAATACGCAGGCTTGCCGAGCGACAGCGGGAGGAGGAAGCGCTTCTGCAGCAGGAGGAGAATATCCGGAGCGAGGAGGAGAACCGAAGACTCATTTCTGAAGCAAGGCAACAATTTGCCGATGAGCAGCACCGGCTTTTGGAAGAACAGCGGCAAATGGTGGCAGAGCAAAGGCAAGCTACCGATAAAATGCGAAGAGCAGCCGAGGAAGCATCGCAAGCTGTTGAGGAATTGTGGCAGGTAACGGAAGAAGCTCGGCGCTAAAGCGCCGAGCTTCGGGAAAGTCTGACGGAGCTCTTTGAGCAGCTGCGTGAGCAGCCAAGATCACACGACTGAGACCCTGCTGCAGAGCGGTTTTAGTAGTGGTGTAATAGCCAGAAGCACCTAGCTGATAAGCGATGAGGGCAGTCGAGTTTGTCTCTAAAGTGATATATCACTCTAGTGGGTGATCTATCTCTATAGACTTTCAGGCAATAGGATTTTCAATTCATGTTACCGACTGACCTTTTGATCCATCGCTATAGCGGCGAGGAAGTTGTACCCAAGCGGTTGCCGATCAATCGCAGCAATTTGGCGATCGCCACAGATTTGATTACGCTGTTCCAGTCATCAAAAGGGACAACACGGGGTGAACTGAATCGGCTACTGCAAGAGCTAGAAGGGGAAAGTACCGACTACCGGATCAAGCGGGGGCTAGCACATTTACTGAACAGTGCCTTTAGCAATTTTGAAGTGGTTAGTCCGCTAGAGCCCCAAATGTTACGGCAGCGAATTTTTGCGCAAGCGGCTGGCCTCAACAGTGCACCACCGAGTAGCCAAACTACTCAGCTCACCCTGAATCGCATCGCAGATGCCCTGAGCCAGGAGTTAGGCCGAGCAGTACTCGTCGATCAACTCAAGGCCGGACTTTACGCTGACCTACCGGAAAACCAAATCCTCACCGAGTTTGAAGTACCAACCCCAGAGGAATTACTGCATCGCTACAACCTATCCCAGTTTCAAGGGGCGTTCTATCGCGCCAGTCACATGATTCTCAATGCTCACCGTAATGACCCCGGTGAGTACAAGTTGCTGTTCCGCTACCTAAAATTGTTTGGTCTGATGACCTACATCGAAGGCGATGCCGACCACGGTTTTACCCTCACGATTGATGGCCCCACCAGTTTGTTTCAACCCAGTACTCGCTACGGTTTGGCCCTAGCAAAGCTATTACCAGCGCTGCTACACGTAACAAAGTGGAGTTTAACCGCTACCCTGCAAATGCGTGATGCCTACGGAGGCACGCCTCGAACGGGTCGCTTCACTCTAGACTCCAACTGTGGACTGGTCACTCACTATCCCCCCGGAAAAACCTATGACAGCCTAGTGGAAGAAGGGTTTGCAGAGCGCTGGGGTAAGACGAAAACGGAGTGGGTACTGGAGCGCGAAGTTGATCTAATTCCTATCCCCGGTAGTGTAATGATTCCCGATTTCCGCCTAGTGCATCCGGATGGCCGTACCTTTTTACTGGAAATTGTTGGCTACTGGCGGCCTGAATACTTGAAGAAGAAGTTTTCTCAAGTGCGTCAAGCCAATCGAGAAGATCTCGTCTTGGCGATTTCTGAGCGGCTGAACTTAGAGAAAGCTGGCGTTAAATTTCATGAAACACCAGCACGACTTGTTTGGTTCAAGGACAAGTTATTGCCAAAGGCAGTCCTAGATGTTTTAAAGGAGTAACTTTATTGACTTGTTTACAAACGCGATCGCCTGGAAAAAGGTTGGCAAAGAGTAGCACTTATAGCCCTAATCACCCTTCTCAAGTATTGCTTAACCAAGAAAGCTTTTGAGCCAGGGTCAAAGCTCAGCCCCTAAACGACGTAGATGTCATTATTTGTCATTGATAATCCTCCAACCAGGGTAGTTAAGTCACCCTGCTCAGCGGCCCCGGTCCCATCTACGTCGAAATATAGGACACCTGTACTACTCTCGTAGATAAACCGATCGCTAGCATCTTGCGCACTTGCCCCTAGCCGGAATTGTTCTGCGGTAATTGACGCTCCAGAAACTAGCCCACCCCCAAACTGGGTGCCCGAAACATCAATTCGGTCTAAGGCTACATCGAAGTCATCTATATAAACACTGTACCTTCCGCCTGGGTTACCGAAGATGAAGCGATCGCTACCCCCACCCCCAGAGGCTTCAAAATTATCCACGCCAGCGAGGTTAATACTGTCATTCCCTTCACCACCCCCATAGGAAAACGCCGAACCGGTCAGGGTGTCATTTCCGTTGCCGCCAAACATCGAAGCATAATACCCTCTGCCCTCGAGGATGTCATCGCCATCACCCCCATCCAGGCCGCTATCTCTCATCCCACTATAGAGAACATCATTGCCAATCCCGCCATCTAGCCTGGACTCTCTACCCCCATACAGGGTGTCATTACCAGCTCCGCCGAGCAGGTCAGCACGTTCCCCCAAGTATTCGTAAGTATCGGCCACCGAGAGAATATCATTACCTCCCCCACCATCGATAGTGTCATTACCCTGATTCCCATCTATGGTGTCATTCCCCAGACCCCCATTGATCACGTTGGCCGCATCATTGCCAATAATCTGGTTGCCAAGGGTGTTACCTGTGCCGTTGATTGTCCTACTCCCAGTCAGAGTCAGGTTCTCTACCGTTGAACCAAGGGTGTAGCTGACAGAAGATTGGACTGAATCTGTCCCTGCCTCATCAACAATCGCATCGGTGGTGCTGTCCACAATGTAGAGGTCGTTACCTGTGCCAGCCCTCAAGGAGTCAATTCCTCCACCTCCATCCAGAGTGTCACTACCAGCACTGCCATACAGGGTGTTGTTAGCACTATTGCCGGTAATTCTGTTGTTGAAGGTGTTACCTGTGCCGTTAATCGCTCCACTACCGGTCAGAGTCAGGTTCTCTACCGTTGAGCCAAGGGCGTAGCTGATGGAAGATCGAACCGTATCCGTACCAGCACCGGAGGCTTCTTCGATCAGGTCAGTGCCCTCTCTGCTAATCAGATAGGTATCGTTGCCAGTACCCCCCATGAGGGTATCGTTACCTGTCCCTCCATAGAGGGTGTCATTGCCAGACTCACCCAGCAAAGAATCATTCTCTGCCCCCCCACTCAGGTAGTCAGTTCCAAAGCCCCCATAAAGGGTGTCAGCGCCGAAGTCACCGTAGAGGGTGTCGTTGTTGCTGCCTCCATATAGGGTGTCGCTGCCCAGCTTGCCATCAAGGGTGTCATTGCCGCCGTAGCCATATATTAAGTCACTTTCGGAAGTGCCGGTCCGGCTGTCGTTGCCACTCGTCCCTTTAATTGTTGCCATTTCTGATGTTCCCCGCAGTGTATGTAAGTTTTTTGCCTCTATCAAGAGGGATTATAGATAGCTGTGCTGAGGATAGCCTTCAGGCTTTCTACCCCTTATAAACTGTTTGCACAAAATGCTGATGAGCCTTTTTTACTTCGAACTCGCACTCTAGACTGCAAGAATGTCATGGTTGGTCAGTTCAAGACCAGCCGATAGGGTAGCCAACTGCACCTGGCCGGCTGTGCCTGTGCCATCACGATCAAAGAATAGCCCACCAGTACTGGTGTTGTAGATAAACCTGTCACTGGTATCAACTGCTGCTGCACCAAGCTTGAACTGGTGTGGTGTAATAACCGCCCCCGCAGTCAACCCACCTCCGAAGCCACTTGCAGAAACCTGGATAGTATTACTAGAAACTGAGAACCCGTTAATGGTATCAATTCCTTCAGTGGGGTTATTGAAAGCAAAAACACTGCTGAAGTAATCATTATCACCACCATCAAGGGTGTCATTGCCAGCTCCACCTTCTAAATAAGAATCAGCGCTGTTGTAAGCAGTGAGATAGTCGTTGCCAGCTCCACCAATCAGCCTGTTACCTGTGCCAAGTTCGCAAAATAGGGTGTCGTTGCCATCACCGCCATTTAACTGGCTACGCCCACGAAAGGTAGACAAGCTATCGTCACCAGCTCCTCCGTAGGCACTAATGTAGTCCTCATAGGAACCACCAATCAAAGTGTCATTGCCAGCTCCACCATCTAAAGATGCGCCATCACTGCCATTGCCGCTCAAATAGTCATTGCCAGATTCGCCGTTTAAAGAATCGTTGCTGTTGTATCCACCACCAAACAGGTTGTCATCATCATTGCCCCCATTCAGCAGGTTGGTACCCTCTGCCTCACCATATAAAATATCGTTACCATCACCACCAGTGAGAGTATTGCTACCCCCATAGATATCAAAGTTGTCAGGACTACTGCCTCCATATAGGGTGTCGCTGCCGGCATTCCCTGATATCGTGTCATTGCCAGCATTGCCGTAAAGAGTGTTGTTAGCAGCATTGCCAGCGATAGTGTTATTCAGGGCATTGCCAGTGCCATTGATCGCCCGGCTACCCGTAAGGGTTAGGTTCTCTACCGCTTCACCAAGTGTGTAGCTGCCAGAAGAGCGGACCATATCTGTCCCCGCCTCGTCGACAATTACATCCGTGGTACTGTCCACGATATAGACATCGTTACCAATGCCAGCTCTCAAGGAGTCAATCCCAGCACCGCCGTTCAGCGTGTCGCTGCCAGCCCCTCCGTAGAGAATGTTATTCGCACTGTTACCAGTAAGCCGATTATTGAGAGAATTGCCTGCCCCAGTAATTTCACTACTCCCAGCCAGCGTTAGGTTCTCCACCGTTGAGCCAAGGGCGTAGCTGATGGAAGATCGAACCGTATCCGTACCAGCACCGGAGGCTTCTTCGATCAGGTCAGTGCCCTCTCTGCTAATCAGATAGGTATCGTTGCCAGTACCCCCCATGAGGGTATCGTTACCTGTCCCTCCATAGAGGGTGTCATTGCCAGACTCACCCAGCAAAGAATCATTCTCTGCCCCCCCGCTCAGGTAGTCAGTTCCAAAGCCCCCATAAAGGGTGTCAGCGCCGAAGTCACCGTAGAGGGTGTCGTTGTTGCCGCCGCCATATAGGGTGTCGCCACCCTCTCTGCCATCGAGAGTATCGTTGCCGTCGTAGCCATATATTAAGTCACTTTCAGAAGTACCGGTCCGGCTGTCGTTGCCACTCGTCCCCTTAATCGTTGCCATAGCAGTCATTGCTCCCAGTGTATGTGCTCTCTATTCGTCATTACGACAGGGAGAAATACAATAAATACGAGGCCAGCTCGTGACCTCATATCCCCCCTTAAAAGTCGTTCACAGCAAAAACTCAAAGCCCCTATCTAACTCACAATCGCCAGGCTTTAGCTTATGAAAATCGCTATACTCCTTTCAGGCAAAAGCCCAAGAGTAATCGAGTAAATTACAGAAAAACCTTGTTTGAGTATTGGAATGCGAACCTACCTGCTCTAAGAGCAGACGAGAACTCCCTGGCATTTCAATAAAACTGAACAGCTATCTACCAGCTTAAGAGATAAAAAACCTAACCACAATAGACAATTTTTCGGTTGGATTGGTGTTTTTGCTTTCTTTTGGAAATGGTATCAATTCTTTAACCTAGCTTCTATTAGTTTCTAACCCAAGCAAATCTAATAGGTAGTGGTGGCCTCTAACTGGGATGATGATGCCTCTAGAGCATTGCTGCTTATAGTTATTGCCCCGGATTACTCTAGATGCGCCCATCATCCAACCTGAAAACCAAGGGAAGCATAGTGGGTGCTTGAGCGTAACGACAACCGCAGCAGCAGGAATTCATCATAGAGGCCGGGCGCGACGGTTGTATCAACGCGAACCCGAACGCTCAAGAATTTGATGCCTTCAGTGCTTGAAGGACGAAGCTGGATCGTGTCTGCTTTAAATCTTTCTGTTAAAAGCTCTACTTCCTGCCAGCGGGGTGGGTCAGACTCAGGTATTTGCTGATAGCCGATGAGTGTGATTTGATGCCCCGGATAGGGGTCATAAACCTGAACTTCCGCTGTATTGAGAACTAGTTCAATATCATCTTTAGGCTCGCTGCTAAACTTTGTGACGGTAATCGGAAACTCCGTGCAAAGCCCAGCATATGCGGCATCTCCATACACTCCCGGATCGTCACCTAGGTGAATGCGACCCGCCCAAATCAACTCTCTCTGCTGGCTTGCCATTGACTATCCCTCAGCACACGCTGCACACCTATTCCTACCATAGGTGCGATACCTGTTGCAGAACAAAAGACTTACCGGAGCCAAATTTGAAATAGAGAATAGTTGGCGATCGCTTTTCTTAAAGCTTTGGCTGACAGTGGTAAAGCTGGTAAGGAACACCAAAAGCCTGGTGATACTGGTTGAATGCCAGAGTGCAAGTTTGGGTTCTGCTGATCGAGGACTGGTCAGATAGGGTTAGCCGTTGAGGGTAATCGCTCTGTTGATGTTGAGGACTGATCACCCAAAGATTAAGCGGTAATTCTCTGGTAAAGCTTTGAGCTAGGGAAGGGAGTGTCCAGGGCTGGCTCCCACGTGACTGCTTGAAGAAAGCAACGGCAACTTTTGCAGAAGACTGCCTGCCCAGATGTTGATTGTGAAGTTCGACCGCATAGCTCAATCCTAGAGCAACATCCTGGTAAGAGTCATACCCAACCATGACCGCAAGGGGTAAAGGTTCTTGGCTAATATCTTTGGCAACTTGGCGCGGCGCGAAGGGTTTTTGAAACGCTAAATCATTAACAACGAATAGACAACTGAGTATACCAACCAGGACTACGCTAGCCTGAACTCGACGGGGAGAGCCCCTCAAGCGACCCCAACCAGTCTTGAGCCGCCGGTAGAAAGGACTGGGTATGCTTACTAAGGCCGCTCCTAGTAAGGCACAAATACTGGGATAGTAGGTGAAGTTATACCGAGGAGCAATGGTGATGTCTTTACCAAAGATATAGACGAGCACAAAGAACTGCAACAGCACACAAACGGTAAAGCTGAGCAGGGTTAGGGTTGGCAAATGCGTTTGAGAATTTCGCCAAAGTTGTTTTATCCCCGGCAAGATTTGCCTCACTAACCAGCCAGAAAAGGCGATCATCACTAGGCCAGCTGGGATTGTCAACCAAAGGGGCTGGTTTTCTACTGGTAGGGCGATCGCCATAATCACCCAACCTGCCAGGAGTTGATACAAGGGAGCAATACTATCGCTCCATCTATTGCTAGACAGGGTTAGCCACTCCGTCTCTGGCCGCCCAAAATGACTGACCAACGTTGGTAGCCAGGGGAGGTAGCTCAACACAATAGCTGTAATTGCCAGCCCAGCCGCCATCCAAGTGCGAGGAGGCGTTTGAGGCGCTTGCCACATTAACCCGAGTAGCGTTACCACTTGGGCCACAAAAGCAAGGAGGAAGAAGTAGTGGACATAAAACCCAACACTATTAACAACCATCCATCCCAGCCAAGTTAGCCAGTGAGCTGAAGGTCTGTAACCAGGCCGTGACGTATGCTGCGGGCTCTGAGCTTGAAGAACCCGGGTCAACCCTGATAGCGCCAGGATCACCAGGAGCATGGGTAAAGTATAGTGACGTGCTTCTTGAGATAGGTAAACGGCAAAGGGAGAAACTGCCATGACAGCGGCAGCCATCAACCCAGCCGCCGGAGAAAAGGCAACCCGACTTAGATCGTAAGTGGCGGCGATCGCCCCAACCCCAATCAAAGCGGGTAAGGTTCGCACTTCCCATGCCAGGGAGCCAGCACCCAAGTTAAGCCAGCCCAACCAACCATGCATCAGACAAAAAAATAGCGGCGGATGCACAGACTCACTAGCAATGGTTTGGGCAATTTGAGGACAGCTAGCCGCTGGTTGCAGGGTTAAGATTTGTGGCAAGCGGGAAAGGGGAAAAACCTCATTCAAAGGCACATCTAGGTAACTGTGGCCCAAGCTGAATAAAGCAGTAATAATCTCATCCGGCCACAGTGGTTTGAGGTCAAGCTGCCAAAAGCGTAGAATGGCTCCTAGAAGAAGGATGCCAGCCAACCCTAGGTAATGCAGCAAAGCAGAATTTAGTGGTTTAGCGCTCAAGCCGTTAACTCTTTAACTATGGCTTCTTGACTATCTCAGGCTGGCGGAATATCACCAATTTACCCCCATCATTACCCCAATATTTTTGGTAGTGGCCAAGCATCAATTGGGCTGCCCAATCCTTGCCAGCCTTATACTGAGGGAAATACAAACTGCTAGCGGTTATAGGTGGAAATGTCGAGTGTCATATTATTTGACCACTTGCCAAATTAACTGGCAACTTATGATTTCACTGTAAAACCTTTGTATTATAAGGTTTTAATTTTTTCTAGGATGTTGGTTAAATCCTATGAGACCCTTTCCTCAAAAACTTTTCTACCTTTTTGTCCTGTACTGAGCAGTTTGGTAGCCTAAGCGAGTCTTGCAAGATGAGGAAATAGCCGCTCATGCTTGCCCCAGTGTCTGTTGATTTACGGCAACGGATTCTTAGAGCCTATGAGGCGAAAGAAGGATCACAACCTCAACTGGCAAAGCGTTTCAAGGTGAGTTTATCGTTTATCCGAGACCTGATGCGACACCATCGGGAAACAGGAGCTGTGCAACCCAAACCTCGTGGAGGAGGAGCCGTTGCCAAGTTGGGAAAAGAGCAGTTACCTATCGCTGAAGCCCTGGCCAAGGCTAAACCAGATGCCCTTTTGATAGAAATGTGTGAACGCTTTGCCCAACAAACGGGGATAGAGGTGAGTGTATCGACGATGCAACGAGCCGTGTGTCAGCTCAAGTTAAGCGTCAAATTGCCGAACATCACTTGGCAAGAATTCGAGTGCAAATGTTCAGCCTAAAAGTTCAATCATATTTAGGAGTAGCCATTTTTGCACAGAAAAGTATCAAAGATAGCGCGATTAGGCAGTGAAGATTGGGCGCCTGGTTTGGTGGCAGTAAGCGCCCCAGCTGCTGCGCCCCAGACTACCGCTTGTCGGATTGAAAGTCCTTCAGCTAAAGCAGCGGCTAGTCCTCCATTAAAGGCATCCCCGGCCGCAACGGTATCTACCGCATCAACAGCGATCGCCGGGATAAAAAAAGTGTCATCGATCGTGGCACAGAAAGCACCCTGAGCACCTAACTTAATAACTACTGTGTTGACACCGCGCTGTCGGAGTAAATGGGCTGCCTGAGCAGCTGTTTCTGGATCTTCTACCCGAAAGCCAACGAGCTGTTCCACTTCAATCGCGTTAGGGGTAATGATATCTACTAGTGAATAAAGCTCAATGGGCAGCTCGCAGGTGATCGGTGCTGGATCGAGAATAACCCTTACCCCTGTTTTTCGAGCGGCTTGAGCTGCTAGCTGCACTGCTGCAATAGGAACTTCAAACTGTAATAGCAATGCTGAGGCTCCTGATAGCTGATGAGTTAACCGTTCCACATCTTCTTCATTCACCTGTCCATTTACCCCAGGAATAACAATGATCTGGTTTTCACTTTGATCATCAACGGTAATCACCGCGATGCCTGAGGAATGTGATTCATCCAAGAACACATCCTTGGTACAAACACCAGCAGACTGAAGACTAGTCAGCAGCTGTTCCCCAAAGCTGTCTTTACCGACGCGACCCACCATAGTAGTTGGAACACCAAGCCGAGCCACGGCAACTGCCTGGTTGGCTCCCTTGCCGCCGGGAACTGTGGAAAAACTTTGACCGAGCAGGGTTTCTCCAGGAATTGGTAGCCGATTGGTTTTGGTAACCAAGTCCATATTGATGCTGCCAAACACGATGACATGTTGATGATGCATAAGGACTAATAGGATTTAGATGTCTACAATGCTGACAATCAATTACTCTGGCAAGCTTTTACAAGCTGCTAATCATTTTGAGGAGATTTACTGGTAGGTAGACAGTGTTAATCGGGTGCTGCTGTTTGTGTATGGCGTCAGCGGATTGCTGGCCGGCTTGGCCGGAATTATGAGCGCCAGTCGCACTATACAGGCGGCTGGACTGTTGGGCAATGGCTACGAGTTAGATGCGATCGCCGCTGTTATTCTCGGTGGCACTAGCTTCACCGGTGGGATTGGCACCATGCCCGGAACACTCTTGGGCGCCTTGATCATTGCTGTGTTGAACAATGGCCTCACCTTGCTGAACATGTCTTATTTTTGGCAATTGGTTGTCAAGGGACTGGTGATTGTAGTGGCCGTGATTATTGATCGACTCCGTCGGCACTCCAGGTAATAGAAACTTTGACTGTGGACGGGGCACAATGCAATGTCCAGACTGTCAATCTACTTTTATCGTCAAACCAAGATTTCATTAAAGACGATGGTAGCTTTGAGCAGTTAATACGATAAATCCTGAAAACCTCGTGATCTTAACTGGGACCACCAAGTTTTCAGGATTCTGACTGCAACAAATGGCTGCAAGAAAAATCTTAAGCTTTATCCGAAATCCAGCAATTAACAAACACGCTCAGCTTACTCAGCAGTGACCAGCTCCGTGCTACCTTTAATCCGGCGACGGGTCAAAGTGTTGAATAGCATTTGGCCGATCGCTTTGATCAGATTGCCTTCCAATTCTTGGAACATCTTCATGTTCATACCAAAAGCAGCGTTGGCTTCCTCGACAATTCGCTCTGCTGTTGCCTCATCCACGGGCATCTCATTCAGCGCCTGACGATAGTTGGCTTTAAATTGCTTTTCATCGGGGATAGATTCAAACCGGTAGAAGGCTGTGCCTTGCCCATCCGATAAGTTCATTGCCCGCTCCGTAATTCCTTTGAGAATCTGGCCGCCGGACAAGTCTCCAATATAGCGAGTGTAAGAGTGAGCAACTAGTAGTTCCGGCTGGGTGGATGAAACTTCTTGAAGCCGTTGCACGTAAGCCTTGGTTGCAGGTGATGGCTCAATTTGGTCTCTCCAGTTTGGACCATAATAAAAAGCTAGATCCTGCTCCAAAGTTGCCTTGCGGTGTAACTGCGGGAAGTAGATTTTGGAGAGCACTGGGTGGTTGCGATGCCGTTCCATTTCTGCTTCCATGGCAGAATAAACAAAATAAAAATTGGCAACTAGTTTCCGGTAAGAGTTTTTTTCAACCGTTCCTTTCAAATAGCATTTGATAAAGCCAACGTTTTCGGCCATGGTGTGGGCCTTTTTTGTGCCCTCACGTAGTTTGGTCGCTAAATTGCTGCTCATCATGAATTCCTTAATATTAAAGCCAGCGTTCAGGTCTTGAAAAGGCGCTATGCCCCCTAAATTACACTAAGCTGGTTTGGGTGATGTTTCTGTTAAAAATTCTAAAGCCGAGGTTGAGATGTAATGTCTGGTTGGGTTTTCACCAGAGGCATCCCTATCGCCATAGGTTGATCTAGCCTGCCCTCGCCATGAAACGATTGCCCTTCAATACGCTCAAGCCTTACAACTTACGAGTTTTCTCTCGCAGTCCTTGGTTTCAAGCTTTGTTGCTCTTGATCTGGATCGTGATTGGAACTGGTTTACGGTTTACCCAGTTGACAGCAAAACCTCCCTGGATGGATGAGGTTGCCACTGTTATTTTTAGCTTAGGTAACAGTTCTCAGAGTATTCCTTTGGACCAAGCAATTGGGCTTGATACTTTACTGACGCCACTTCAACCTAACCCAGTGACTGGGGTTAGCTCAGTCGTCCAACACTTGTTTGCGGAAGACAACCATCCGCCCCTTTACTTTATGCTGGCGCATCAGTGGATGCAGTTTTTTCCGGCAGAAGCTGGCGTTGCTTCGGTCTGGGGCGCGCGATCGCTTCCCGCGCTACTGGGTGCTGCCTCGATTCCCGCAACCTTTGGTTTAGGCTGGCTAGCTTTTCGCTCTCTCTTAGTCGGTCAGTTGTCAGCGGCACTGATGGCGGTCTCACCTTACGGCATTTACCTGTCCCAAGAAGCTCGTCACTACACCTTGGCAATTCTAGTAGTCATTGCTTCACTCTGTTGCTTAGCGATCGCTAAGCAGGCTATCCACAACCGTAAGCCACTGCCGATTTGGTTAGGTGTACTGTGGGTAACCCTCAACAGTCTGGGCATTGCCATTCATTATTTTTTTGCCTTGGCCCTTTGTGCTGAAGCCCTCAGTTTAATCGGTCTAAGAGTGTGGTCTTGGCGGCGCAAGCAAGCTTGGATTCAGGAGTGGCGGTTTTACCTTGTGGGAGCAGGCACTCTGCTTGGAGGGTTGCTCTGGCTACCCGTGTGGGCAAGCTTCTACGGCAGTGAACAGACAAGCTGGCTCAGTATGGGTGAGCATCGTTCGCTCTTGGTTTGGATCAACCCGATTTTTCAAAGCTTGGCAGGCTGGATCACCATGCTGATGCTACTACCTGTGGAGAGTGAGAACTTACTGGTTGTCGTTGCCTCAGTCTTAGTGATGCTAGTTTTGCTGATTTGGATGACGCCAATCCTCAGCCAAGGCCTCAAAATCCAGTTTCAGAAACCTAGTACTCGGCTAGGAACACAGACGCTGGGTAGCTTTGTCTTGGCCGCGATCGGCCTATTCTTCGCTGTCACCTACAGTTCTGGCCTGGACATCACCCGTGGGTCTCGCTATAACTTTGTTTACTTTCCAGGCGTAATCGTTTTAGCCGGGGCAGGTCTTGCCGCCTGTTGGCAGGCCCCAGACCTAGCCCAGCGGCGAGTGCTATTGGGACGACTGCGACTGAATGGCAAACAAGCCGTAGCACTAGTTTGGCTGATCGGGTTCTTGAGCGCCATAACTGTCGTCACAAATTTGGGCTTTGCCAAGTTCTATAGACCGGAGTGGCTGATTCCGATTATCCAACGGGAGTCAACAGCACCCGTGCTCATTGCTTCTACAGTTCACAAAACTAACCATCCCAGCGTGATTGCCCCCGATTTTATTGGGGTAGCCTGGGAAATCAAACGTCACTTTAGCGCCGGTTCTCAGAACTGGGTCTCTCCCCCGCAGTTTCTACTAGCACAGTACAAGCAAGAGCCAGCGATCGCCGCAACTACTTTGGCAAAAGTGATCAGTGACCTCCCCCGCCCCCTGGATTTATGGCTAGTCAACTTCGATGCTGAGGCCGTTAATGCCCAAGGTTGTTTGGCAAAGACTCTCGCTGGCAAGGTTAGTAGCTATCACTACCGACATTATCAGTGCCCTGGGCCGACCAAGCCGGATGCAGGAGCAGAGCGTTGATCATTCGCACCCCTCGCAGTTGGTTGGACAGTGGTAAGTGACCTTTGGGAGCCGTGAGATCCCAGGTGAATTCTTGCGGATAACGGGTCCAGTTATTGCCGTTTTTCCAGCCAATTTTTGGCCATAAAGCTTCCCAGTTTTTGCCAACGCTCAACCAGATTTGTCTCTGCACAGAAAAGCCAAACCTTCCCTGCGAGTGAGCCAGCCATAACTGGTCAACAGTCTGGAGATCTGTGACCGGAAAGCCCTCAACTTCACTGAAGTATACCCATTTCCGTTGAACCGCCGCCGGACCTGCCAGCTCGCAAAATTGTTGCAGTGTTAGCTGATCGGCAGCTTGAAACTGCTGTTGGGCCAGAAGCTTTTGTAAAGGCGTGTAATCAATGCCGCGGTCTGAAGCCAGGGTTACACCGAACGGAATTGCAGCGTTTGTCGAGTCAGTCATGAAACCAGTTTGAGGAGGTCGATCCATCATGAGCTAGCCGGGGAGAGCAGGAACCGTTTAATAAACTGAGTTGATTCCCTGTTTAAATAGTTTTGCAAAATTCGATGAATAATGTTCGTTGTTGAGCCGGAAACCAGCGATCGCCCTAGAAATCATGTCCCCGGTCCGATATTAAGTATTGGTGATGATTGGCACCAAACAGCTAACCAGGTTCCACTATAATTCGATCTTAAACAAGCAGCAGGATTATTAAGGAGATACTAGTGGGCTACCCGGTTACTTTGATTCGTGGCGATGGTATTGGGCCGGAAGTGGCTAAGGCGACCCAGACCGCTATTGACGCAACGGGTGTCGCCATTGACTGGAAGGTGGTGGATGCGGGTATTGATGTGATGGATAAGTATGGCACACCGCTGCCGGAACATGTTCTAGACTCCATCCGCGAAACAAAAGTGGCGATCAAAGGACCGATCACTACGCCAGTTGGCACCGGGTTTCGCTCCGTAAATGTGGAGATTCGTAAGCAGCTTGATCTCTACGCCAATCTGCGTCCGGCCAAGTCAATTCGCGGTGTCAGGAGTTACTTCAGCGATATAGACCTGGTCATTGTGCGAGAGAATACAGAAGATTTGTACGCTGGGATTGAGTTTACCCACGATAGCCCAGAAGGCGCGGAAGCACGGGCTTCCCTATCCCAGCTCTCCGGTAAATTTATCCGGGAAGATTCTGCGATCGGAGTCAAGCCTATTTCTATTCATGGCAGCCGCCAGATTGTCGAATTTGCCTTCAAGCATGCTCAAGCTTTTAATCGCAAGAAGGTAACGGCGGTCCATAAAGCAAACATCATGAAATTTACCGATGGTTTATTTCTAGAAGTGGCGCGGGATGTAGCAAAAAGCTACCCAGAAATAGAGTTTGAAGACCGGATTGTTGACAATATGTGTATGCAGTTGATGCAAAAGCCGGAACTTTACGACGTGTTGGTAATGCCCAACCTCTACGGCGACATTCTTTCTGACCTTTGTGCCGGGATGATTGGCGGTTTAGGAGTTGCTCCCGGTGCCAATATTGGAGCTCAGTATGCAGTGTTTGAGGCGATCCATGGTTCTGCCCCCAAATACGCTGGGCAAAACCGCGCCAACCCCACAGCGTTGATTCTTTCAGGCGTCTTAATGCTGCAACACTTAGAAGAAATGGAAGCAGCGTCACGCTTACAGCAAGCGGTGGAATCGGTGATTGCGGAGAAGAAACACGTCACCTACGACTTAGCACTGCCCAGAACCCAACCTGTGGGGACACAGGAGATGGCGGAGGCGATCGCGCAGCGGTGCGGAACACTATCGCCCAGCTCCTAAGCTTAGCCAGATCTTTAGCAGGCTCTGGCATTCGGTACCGAATGCCAGAACATACAAGGCAAATCGTGTAAGTCTTAGCAAAGCTGAAGCAGAGCGGTTGCCAAAACTGAAATAACAGCCTGAAATTACGATCCCTTAAAGTACCCTGTAGCTAGGGTAAATGGCGCCAAGAAATTGGTCTACCCAGGCTTTACAGGGTATTGAATCATGAAAATTGCTTCAGCCAGTGTCTTGGCTCAGCTGGGCCTATTAACATCTGGTATCAGTCTATTTTGTGGCTTTGGGGAAGTACTTAGTTTGGGTAGGCCTACCATCTCTACTCAGGGTCAGGCGGTAGGCTCAACAGAGACGCCAAAACTTGAGAGTCGAAAATGTATAGCTGCCTCCCAGCACTACCAAGAAATGATCAACAAAACGATCGCCATGGTTTCTGATCCGCATATTCAGAGCCTAGTGCAGCAGTTTGGGCTAGATATTCTCAATCTCGCCTGGGAAGATACGAGTCGTTACAAAAGCTCTGCTGTCGGTCTTAATATCAGCGACATGACCGTTCAGGTGCAGCACCAAGATGCTAAAACCAGAGCGTACAAGCTGAGCCTGATGCCCGTGATCCGCTACCCCAACTTTTCGGACAAGTCTGCGGATGTGCGGTTAGACCAGCTTTTTCTACTGGTGGGTAATCAGAAAGGCGAACCGTTGCAGCGGGTATCCCTGAAAAACTTTCTTGGCGATCCACGGCGCTACCTGAGCAAACCAAATTCCTGGAAGGGACAACAAAAATCCCTACTGGCCAAGCGGGATAGCCACGTGCTTGTGAGTGCCCAAGCCTGCTTCTTGCCAGTCCCCCAAGGCAGGAAGGCTGAGTTTAATCCCGTTCTTTTTAACTATCAATCGATAGCAGGTGACCCGGCCGTACTGACGATTTTGGCAACCCGTGAGGGTACTAGCGTTACGGTAATTGATAACAAAAGGGATGCTTTTGCCGCAGGACCAACTTGGGGCCAGCGGTTGTTCTTTAACCAGAACGGCGATCGCGCCAGCTTGACAGGCCAACGGATGAGTGACTTCCAGACTAATCGCAAAGATTCCACCCAGGAGCCATCGGTGAGGGCTGCTCAGGAAAGTGATTTAAATATGGTGCTGCTGATCCAGGTACCGCTGAAGCAGCAGCAACCAATGCTCAGGCATACAGCTGCCTACGAAAGCTCGCTGCCGATGTCGGCAGCAGCAGCACCGAGTAATGTCGAAGCAGCAGTGATCGGTCACGGCAAGGTAGAGGGGCCGTTCACCGAAATTGATGATCTAGAAATTGAGCGAGATACTCGGTTTCCGATCCGAGCAACTGTGCAATTCTACAAGGCCACCAGCAACGGCATTGTCTCTAAACCGGATATTCAGGCTATCCAGCAGCAGATTGCCCGAGTGTACGCAGACGCTGACTATGTGGGCAGTTTGGTTACTGAAGCAGAAACGGACCGACCTGCGGAGTCCGAGGGCACAAAGCAGGAACCACCAAACTGGTGGCGTAATTTTTGGCAGCAGCACAAGACCAACACTGGGCAGTCACGAGAGGATGCCTGGGAGATGCGGCGCAAGCTAAAGGGATAGGATTGAGTAATTTAGAGGATGAGGACCTTTTGCCTTTCCTGCTGAAGCGCGGATATAAAAGGCAAAGCGACTCTCGTCTCTATAAATCTCCCTAGGATGGATTTTGCTTTTGGGCACGATGCTGCTGCCGCCGCTGAGCAAACCAGGCTTGTAGTTGTTCCCGGCAGAGGGGTTCTAAAACCCCACCCAGTACAGGCAAGCGGTGATAGGAGCAGTCACTATCAGGAATGTTGATCACGGTGCGAATTGCCCCAGTTTTAGGATCAGAGGCCCCATAAACCAGGAGTCCCAGCCGCGCTTGGAGTAAAGCTCCAGCACACATGGGGCAAGGCTCTAGAGTGACGTAAAGGGTACATTCTTCCAAGTGCCAGGTTTGTAAAGCCTGACCTGCTGTTCGCAGAGCGAGGATTTCTGCGTGGGCTGTGGGGTCGCGATCGCGTTCCCGCCGGTTCTCCCCTTGAGCAATTTGTTGGTTATTACGGTCAACAATTACAGCGCCTACAGGCACTTCTCCGGCAGCACCTGCTTGTTGGGCCAGGGAGAGCGCTTTCGCCATCCAGTAGCAGTGATGTGCCAAAGCCTCTTTGGGGGGCAGTAACGGTTCCACCTTCGGTTGAAGAAGTACTGAATCAAGCAGTGGGCTGAACTAACAGTGGATCAAGTTGACCTACCTGGTTAAGCTGATCTAGGTCGTCAAAGCCGCCAATGTGTTGATTATTAATGAAAATCTGCGGTACCGTACGACGACCGTTAGCCCGCTGGCTCATTTGATTGCGAGCAGTATCATCGCCATCAATTTTGTACTCGGTGTAGTCAACTCCCTTCAGCCAGAGCAACAACTTTGCCCGTAAACAAAAGGGGCAAGTTTGCCAGGTATAGATTTCTACATTGGCCTTGATGCGCTCTGGGTGACGACCTATTAGAGGATTCAGAAAGTCCAGCATAATTAAATTTTAGTTCAAGTGAATACTCGTCTAGCCTAAATTAGGTTGGTCAAGAATGAAGGCAGGCTTAAGGCTTACTCGCATTTCACCATAGGTAGGGAATTAGACGGGCACTCGAGCGCTGGTAGGCAGGAAAGTCCGCATATTTCGTCACCATCACTTGCTCTTTTTGGTTAATGCGCTGCAAATAAAGTAAAGCGATTACCCCTGGCACTAAATAAGCCCAAGCGGAACCCGCGATTACACTGAAACTTAAGTACCGCAGCAGGTCACCAAAATAATTAATGTTGCGGGAAAAGCGCCAAATCCCGTCGCTCACTAAATCGGCCCCTTGCTGCTTGGCCGTTGTCTTTTGCACATCAGCACTGGCGTTGACTAAACTACCAAAAATGTAGAGGGTCAAGGCCGCAGCGGTGGCCACCAGTGATAGGGGCAGCGGGTTCGTAAAGGCTAAATAACCGGGTAGCGCATAGAAGATACCAATAAACAGCAGAGCGAAGCTAAACCCTGAAAAGCTAATCGGTTCACTGAAAAGCTGTTGCCGCCGCTGGGGATAAAACCACTGCCCTAGGAACCACCACAAGCAATAACTGATATGGAGACAAAGGTAAATCACTTGGCGAAGATTCGATACCCCGAAAGTCAAGCCGAGGGTGCCTAGGCAAATCACGGTTAGTACTTTAGCTGTATTAATAGCCGTCAGTTGAGTGACTTTCAATTCCCCAGTAGAGGCATTATCCCCAGGTTTAGCATTTTCCATTGGTTGCGTTTATCCCCGCTTGGTGAATGGATCATCCTATCTTTCCGGCAGTGGTAGGCCGCTGGAAGCCCTTACACTTGTCTACAACCTGTGGAGCACTAGCGACCATATTTAAAGCATCACAATTAACCGCTAGCCAAGGCTGACCGAAGCCTAGAGTGGCGAAGGGACTTTCTTGAGGAACGTCTAACTTGGCACTGATCAGTCCGATCCGGGCACTAACTTCGCCCCGGAATAACAACAAATCCCTTTTCAACATACTAAAGCTAGGCACTGAAAAACCCTGTCGCCACCCCCAGGCGGGCTGCTCGTAGCTGAGAGTACAAAGTTGCCGTTCACCTTGGCGGACACTCAACCGGCTGTGTTGTCCCTGTTGCCAACTAAACTCTGCTAGTTCCTTCGGCAGCCCCCAAATTTCCCGCCCACCGGCTACGGAGTCAGGGTTATCCACGTAGATGTGAGAAATCCACCCCCCCACTCCCCCGGAGTGGCGGACTAGGCCAGCAACAACGATCAACTCATGGTATTCCAGGACTGAACCAGGTCCATAGGTAGCCAAATAAACGCCGCCTATCGTTTTACCAGGCCAAACGGAAATGACATTTAATTCTGAAGGAACTAGGGATTGGGCAAGGCTAGCGTCCACTAACTGTAGGGTTTGACAAGCGTAGCCTTGAAGCTTCCAAGGTGCAGGTGGATAAGCCATTCAATTGCTTGGTACATAGTTTGGTACTTCCTAGTTTACTAAGCTTTACAAGGTGCGAAGCCTCTCTTAAGGGAGGGGTGGAGCGGAAGTTCATCCCGTAGTCTTGTTCTTGATCCCTTGCTCCAGCAGGCAGCAAAACTTAACACACGCTCAACCCGGAACTGGCTTCAAGGGTGCCTCCACCTTCTGATAGACTTGTGTCTGAGTCAGTGCAATCAAACAGCGCAAAATCAGCAGCTTAGGAGGCATTCTTCGTGGATAACGTGATCGGTCTAGAGATCATTGAGGTGGTCGAGCAAGCGGCGATCGCTTCGGCGCGCTGGATGGGTAAAGGCGAAAAAAATATTGCTGACCAGGTGGCCGTAGAAGCGATGCGGGAGCGGATGAATAAAATCCACATGCGCGGCCGGATCGTGATTGGCGAAGGCGAACGCGATGATGCCCCGATGCTCTATATCGGTGAAGAAGTGGGGGTTTGCACCCAGGAGGATGCTCATACATTCTGCAATCCTGACGAACTGGTTGAAATTGACATTGCCGTTGACCCCTGCGAAGGGACTAACCTAGTCGCCTATGGTCAGAACGGTTCGATGGCTGTTCTGGCGATTTCGGAAAAAGGCGGTTTATTCGCGGCTCCCGACTTTTACATGAGAAAGCTAGCGGCTCCTCCTGCGGCCCGGGGCAAAGTTGACATCAACAAATCAGCAACAGAAAACCTGAAAATTTTATCGGAATGCTTGGAGCGTTCCGTTGAAGAAATGGTTGTGGTGGTAATGGATCGCTCTCGCCACAAGGAGTTAATTCAAGAGATTCGGGATGCAGGGGCACGGGTACGCCTGATCTCGGACGGGGATGTCTCCGCCGCTATTTCCTGTGCCTTCTCCGGGACAAACATTCATGCCCTAATGGGTATTGGCGCTGCCCCAGAAGGTGTGATCTCTGCTGCTGCCATGCGAGCTTTAGGGGGTCACTTCCAAGGCCAGTTAATCTATGATCCAGAGGTTGTCCAGACGGGCTTGATTGGCGAGAGCCGTGAAGGTAACCTAGCTCGGCTGAAGGACATGGGCATTAACGACCCTGACAAGGTCTATAACGCGGAAGAATTAGCCTCTGGAGAAACCGTGTTATTTGCCGCCTGTGGGATTACCCCAGGAACGCTAATGGAAGGCGTGCGCTTCTTTGGCGGGGGAGCTAGGACCCAGTCTCTGATCATTTCTACTCAATCCAGTACAGTCCGGTTTGTGGACACGATTCACATGTTTGAAACACCCCGAAAGCCGAGAGCTTTGCAGTTGAGATAGCCGCAATCTGGGCAGCTCATGGGCCATACTGAGATAGGAGCTATGGCCCGATAGAATCTACCAGCCAGTACATCTAGAGGGAGAACCTGAAAGCCAGGGAGTAAACATGAATATTGCCGTTGTGGGTCTTAGCCATAAGACAGCCCCGGTCGAAGTTCGCGAAAAGCTAAGTATTGCTGAAGACTCTAAAGCTGGCGCGATCGCCCAGCTCTGTAGCTACCCTCACATCAATGAGGCGGCAGTCCTTAGTACCTGCAATCGCTTAGAGATTTATATTGTCGCCAGTGAAACTGAAAATGGAATTCGCGAGGCGACGCAATTCCTCTCAGAGCACAGCGGCTTAGGGTTACACCAACTGCGTCAACACCTGTTTATCCTCTTGCACCAAGATGCAGTGATGCACCTGATGCGAGTAGCCTCCGGCTTAGACAGCTTGGTGATTGGCGAAGGCCAAATCTTATCTCAAGTCAAACATACCTACAAGCTAGGGCAACAGCACAAGGGAATCGGTGTCGTTCTCAACCGGCTGTTTAAGCAGGCAATTTCTGCGGGTAAGCGGGTCAGGGCCGAAACTAGTATTGGCACTGGGGCTGTCTCCATTAGTTCTGCTGCTGTGGAATTAGCACAAATGAAAGCACCTAATCTGGCTGCCTGCCGTGTAGCAGTTGTAGGTGCTGGGAAGATGTCTCGATTATTGGTGAGGCATCTTCTGAGTAAAGGCGCTGGTCAAATTTCAATTCTCAATCGGTCTCCCGAACGGGCGCAGGCTTTAGTCAACGAGTTTAATGGGGCTAATCTTCGCCTGCATCCCCTCTCCGAAATGTTACCAGTCATAGCCGCCTCTGATTTAGTCTTTACCAGCACGGCGGCAACAGATCCCTTGCTGGACCGCGCCAAACTAGAACTGATCTTGGCAACCCAGCAGTCGCTGATGCTGTTTGATATTGCAGTACCCCGCAATGTTCATTCTGACGTGAATGAACTCTCCCAGGTGCAGGCGTTTAATGTAGACGACCTGAAGGCTGTGGTTGCCCAAAACCAGGAAAGTCGTCGTCAAATGGCGATGGAGGCAGAAGCCCTCTTAGAAGAAGAACAAGAGGCATTTGATATCTGGTGGCGATCGCTAGAAACCGTGCCGACGATCAGTAGCTTGCGAGAAAAAATTGAAACTATTCGGGAGCAGGAGCTAGAAAAAGCCTTGTCTCGTCTTGGAACTGAGTTCGCTGACAAGCACCAAGAGGTGATTGAAGCGCTAACCCGAGGGATTGTGAACAAAATCCTGCATGACCCGATGGTACAACTGCGGGCTCAACAGGATATTGAAGCACGACGCAAAGCAATGCAGGCTTTACAACTGCTTTTCAACCTTAACTCCATGGGCAACATAGTAAATCGCAATACCTAGCGCCAGTACTAAACCACTTTCATGGGTGTACTGCTTTTGTGGAGAGTGAATTTTAGCTAGATGAAACTTGCTCCCTCTAGCTAAAATTCACTCTCCGCTCATAGGTTCTCCTTGAGCTCTGGCAGCAGCTAAAGCGATCGCTTGGGGCAAAATTTTGTGTTCTTGCTGCTGAATCCGTGCATGTAACGTCTCTGCTGTGTCGCCAGGCAACACTGGCACCGCTGCCTGCTGGATAATTGGGCCGCTATCAACTTCCAACCGTACCAAGTGGACGGTGCAGCCTGCAATCTTAACGCCGTACTCCAAGGCTTGCTCTACCCCACGCATGCCGCGAAAACTTGGCAATAAACTGGGATGAATGTTGATAATCCGATCCCGAAAGGCATCAATCAGAACCGTAGTGACGCGGCGCATCCAACCAGCCATCACCACCCATTCCACCTCAAACTGCTGGAGAGTTTGGACAATATGTTGATCTAGCTCCTCACGAGATTGGTAATCGCGATGGTTTAAGAGACACTGAGGCACACTCCATCTTCTGGCCCGTTCAGCAACTTTGGCTTCTGGGTTGTTGTAAATCAGCACTGTAACTTGGGCATTCAACTCCCCACTGGCGATCGCCTGGGCTACCGCTTCAAAGTTGCTACCACTCCCAGAGGCCATGATTCCAAGTTTCAGGGGTGGCTCAGACTGCGAAGCTGGCGGTGGAACGTTCTGGCTTAACAAAGGAGCTACAAGACAAGGTGGCGCGCCGCTGATTGCATTAGAGGCTAAGTTGCGAGTCATGGAACCAATAGAAACAACGCTGATATTCACATTTTGCCCTAACCGGCAAGGCGGGGCGGGAGGCCCACCCTACAATCCAATTCATCATGGTGCAATGGGCATTCTGCTTGCATACTTAAAGTTAATCTCAGGCCAGCGGTTTCTGTGCCAATTAGCTTGGAGCAGAAACCGAATAAGTCAGAATGAAATAATTTTACCGTTTTCGCGCTCAACCCTTTGGAGCGCTCATCTACTGTTCTCCTGCTGACCACTTTTCTATGAAGCAAAACGGATCTTGGTTCACCGAGCCTCTCAGTGCCTGGCTATTCCTTACTCCTGCTCTGCTGCTGTTAGGCGTTTTTGTCCTCTGGCCGATCGCCTACTTAGGATATCTCAGCTTCACTGCCGGCAACTTTACCTTGACAGGTACTCACTGGATTGGTTTTAGAAACTACTGGCGGCTGTTGAACAGCCCCGATTTTTGGCAGGTACTGGGTAACACCGTTTACTTTACCCTGGCAACCGTGCTCCCTAGTTTAGTGATTCCTTTAGGACTAGCGGTGCTGCTCAATCGAACCTTTGGCCTGCGGGATTTACTGCGAACAGCCTACTTCATTCCCTCAATTACTTCTATTGTTGCCGTTGGCTTAGGATTCCGCTGGCTTTTTCAAACAACAGGTCCAGTCAATGCCGTACTCTCATGGGCTGGGATAGAACCGATCCCCTGGTTAGGTAGTGCCACCTGGGCAATGCCGATTCTCATCTTACTCACGATCTGGAAGCAAATTGGTTTCAACCTGGTTGTTTATCTAGCAGGGTTGCAAGCCATTCCCACGAGTCGTTACGAAGCAGCGATGCTGGATGGGGCCAACGCTTGGCAACGGTTTTGGCACATTACCCTACCTGGACTGCGGCCAACCCTGATCTTTGTCACAGTTACTACCGCTATCTTTACCTTACGCAGTTTTGAGCAGGTGTATATCGTCACTGGCGGCGGGCCACTCAACTCGACCAATGTTCTGGTGTATTACATTTATGAGCAAGCCTTTGGGCAACTAGATTTTGGCTATGCTGCTGCAGCGGCAACGGTTTTATTGGCGGTGACCTTACTTCTCGTCTACCTACAGCTTCAGTGGGAAGAAAGCTAATAGGGATTAGCTATGACTTGGGATGACGCCGTAGGTGCAGAAAGGGAAAATCAAGTTTTAAGTTTTTTAGGAAACTAACGGGTTCTGAGTCATCCAGATGCGGTTCGATCGGCGATTCACCACTTGTCTCACCGGTTGAACTGGTTGCGAACTCCGAAAAGTTGCGCTCTTTGAGAATCTGCTCTAATAAAGCTTTTAGTTGCAATACACTGTGCTCAGCGCAGAGACACTGGTCTTTCCAATGCTGAACTGCGGCTTCGTATTCACTGGCCTGTTGCGCCTGCATCAGGATCTGCTCTTGCATTTCCGCAATTTGCTGTTCTAGCTGGTTGATCCGATTTTTGTAGCGATCGCTCTGGCCTTCCAGTTCTTGGCAAGAGTGTTGCAGTTTTGCTTGCAGCATCAGTTGACTGGAGAACTCTGTTTCCAAAGCTTCAATTTTCGTATGGGCATTCAGTAAGTTTTTGCTCAGTCCTTGAATCACTTGATTCTTTTCTCGGCCTGGAGCTTGGGTTTTCTGCAGGGCGATCAAAACTTCTTGCTGAGCTGCAAGAGAGGCTTTCGAACGTTGGAGCTGCAACTCTAGCTCAATAATACTTGCTTGGCGATCGCTCAAATGACCTTGCAAAACTTCTACCTTTTCCTGGGCAGCCCCAAACTGGTCACTCAAACGACCGGCTAAGCGCTGTGCTAAAGCTTCTTGGGATTCTAGGGTTTGAGTGTGCTGTTGTTGTGCTGCTAGCTGCTCCTGTAGCTGGTCAATTTGCTGCTCTAGTTGATTTTTGGAAGCTTGCGCTTCTGCCTGTTCTTGATCGAGTTGAACCCTGAGCTGTTCTAGCTCGCCTTGGCGGACTTGAGCGGTATTTTGGACTTCTAACAAGACAGCCTCTAACGCAAGCTGTTGCTGGTTGACCTCACTAAACTGTGTACCCAGTGCCTCTGTTTCAGCTAACTGCGTCTTGAGAGCGGTGATTGCTTGCTGTTGAATGTGAGAAATTTCCTCCGTAGCCGCCAGTTGATCCTTGAGAAATTCCTGGTTCATCAGCTGCAATTTCAACTCGTTGATATACCCTTGGCATTGATCTAGTGCTTGCTCTAGATGGTGGATACGTTCAACTTGATTCAATTCGCAGGGTTGCTCCTGATTTAAAGGTGCTGACAGCACTGACTTTTTGGTTGCGAGCAGTCTAACCGCTGGAGGGTCTGGAGTATCTAGAGACAAGTGTTTAACAGCTGAATGATTGAAAGCTGGTCCCCAATCTAGTTCCAACTGCTGATCACAGGCATTGTTTGGTTTTGCAGAGACAGCATAATTGTCATGGGAAGTCTCTCCCAGCCTGTGATCTGGGTTTGAGTAAGAATTATGATTCACTGTGTCAACATGGTCTAAATCTCCTGACACAGGGAGCCTCCTGAAACACTCTATCTCGTGGTTGCTGTATGACTTTTAAGCTTAGTTCAGATAAAAAATCTATATCGTTATCCCAGCTTACGAAAGTCTCCATTGCAGAATACGTACAGCTTACTGTGTCCCTAAAACTATCACAGCTATCGAAAAATAGGAAAGGTTAGTCGTCGAAGCGCTCAGTAACTAGCAATTGTTTTGCTTGTACACCAGCTTACTATTGCATTGAACCAAGGAGCCTTAACACTTCTAGCTGATTGCTGTCACAAGCCAGAGGTATTTCCATTAAGTACATCGTTCTGGGGCAGCGGGCCGGTGACAAGCCCATTGGTTGTGCTAGATGCATTAAGGGACCAACGGTACTCAATTGGCAGGTGGGCTTGGGTACAGCTTGATTCGAGTTGTTTTTGCTGAGCTAAAGCCTTGCGCAGGTTAATCACAATCTGTTGTACCTGCTCGTGCAGCGGCGAGTTGTGAGTTAAAGCAGGTAGAGTCTGCCGCTCTAGTAACTGTAAGAGCAGCTCGTAATGAATATGCGAGGGAAGGGGAAGGGATGACATGAACAGACTAGGTAGGTTGGAGGAACAGGGTCAACCCCTAAAAAGTGATGCGATTTTATATTTCATACGCTCAGTTTCGCTGGTTAATCCATCATTGGGGTGATCAACGGAGCTAGAGTGCTGCACCAAGGATTCTCCAATCAAGACGGCATCAGCTCCGGCTGCCGCTACTAACTCAATATCGCTAGCAGTGTGTAACCCAGACTCACTTACCACTAAGATGCCCTGTTTCTGAAACAAACTTGCCTGTGACGCCATGATTTGGCAAGTCGTCTGTAAATCAACAGAAAAGTCCTCTAGGTTCCGGTTATTGATTCCGACCAGAGTAACGTTCATTAAGGCTAGTACTCGTTCTAGCTCAGCAGCAGTATGAACTTCAATTAGCGGGCTCATGCCCAGCAGAGTGGCAATCTTGATAAAGTATTGCAAGTCTTTGTCGCAGAGGATAGCAGCAATTAATAAAACGGCATCGGCACCGTTCAACCGCGCCAGGTACATCTGGTAAGGATAGAGAATAAAATCTTTACACAGCAGCGGCAGATCGACCTGCTGGCGAATCTGCGCCAGGTACTCAAAGCTACCCTGAAAGAACTTTTGGTCGGTTAATACGGATAAACAGGTCGCCCCCCCTGATGCATAGGCTCTAGCAATCGCCACCGGATCGAAGTCTGGTCGCAGCATCCCTCGGCTGGGGGAGGCTTTTTTTACTTCTGCAATTAGAGCGGGTCGAGTCTTACCCTGTTGCAGGGCCGCCACGAAATTGCGGGGTGGCGGGGCATTTCTTACCTGGTGCTGCAACTCAATTAGAGGTAGACGCTCCCGCATTTGGGCTACTTCTATCTCTTTATGCCAAACAATTTCTTCTAATATGTGGCGGGGGGCAGCGTCAACCGCCGGAATCTGGTAGCGCAACTCTTGCACTGCTACGGCGGGGTTAGGAGGACGACGACGAATTTGCATGGGATTAACGAAAAGGGTGATCAGTGAACAGCAGCAGCCCGTTTGTAGGCTTCATCCAGTACTTCCGACAGGGTGGGATGGGTGTGGACCAAGAATGCCAGATCATGGACGGAGCTACCTTGGGCGATCGCATTTGAGGCTTCATGAATTAAGTCCGCAGCATGGTAGCCAAAGATGTGAACTCCCAGAACTTCCCCAGTATCTTGGCGATAAATCACCTTTGCCAGCCCATCGGTTTCAACTTCAGCTAGGGCTTTGGAGTTGCCCTTGAAGTAGGTGCGAACAATACCCAGTTCAAACCCTTGCTCTTGGGCCAGAGCTTTAGCCGCCGGCTCTGTCAGACCAACAAAGCTGATCTCCGGGTGGGTAAAGGCCGCAGCGGGGATACTTTGGTAGTTGATTTGACGTTCGCGACCACAGATATTTTCCACAGCGGCAACTCCTTGAGCGGAGGCGGCATGGGCTAGCATCACTTTGCCCGTGGCATCACCAATCGCCCAGAGGTGGGGCACAACTTCCCCTTGACTTAAAACTGCCATCTGCTCGTTGATCACAATAAATCCACGCTGATCCGTTTCCACACCCACGGCGTCTAAACCCAAGTTTTTCGTGGCAGGAACGCGTCCCGTTGCAACCAGGCAGGCATCCACTTCCAGCACCTCAACCACTTCTTTGGTCTTGGTATCGGCTAACTCAATCACCACCGGGGAGCCAGGAGTAACCTTCTTCGCTAGCACCCCAACTTTGGTTTCAATATCCCGTGGGGCAATCAGGACTCGCTGTGCCTGTTTGGCGATATCCGGATCAAAGGTTGGCATCAGTTGATCCAATGCCTCAATCATCGTGATTTCGCAACCCAAAGCGGAGTAGACATCGGAAAATTCCAGGCCAATATAGCCACTGCCAATAATCGCCACCCAAGGAGGAAGGGACGCTAGTCTTACTGCTTGGTCGCTGGTGAACACGGTCTTGCCATCGACTTCAATGCCAGGTGGGACCCAGGGGATAGAACCGCTAGCAATCATAATGTCTTGGGCGGTGACCGTTTTCTCACCCTCTGCCATTGCCACAGTAACTTTTTGTGGAGCAACCACTTTCCCCCAGCCGTTTAGCACATCCACACCCAGGCGTTTCAGGCTGTTAGTCAAGTCCCCCCGGATTTTATTCACAAGGTTGTCAGCATGGGCAGCAATTTGCTCCCGGTCAAAGTTGACTTCACCCAGTTGAATTCCCAGGGCCTGAAGATGCTCTTGCATTTTCAGCTCTCGTACCCTTCCAGTCGCAGCCAGTAAGGCTTTAGAAGGCACACATCCTCGGTTAACGCAGGTGCCCCCCATCTCCGTGGCCTCTACGATCGCGGTCTTCAGGCCACAGTTCACCGCATGCAGGGCCGCACCGTGTCCGCCAACACCAGCGCCGATAATCACCAGATCGTAATCAAATTCCTGACTCACATTGCCCTCCTGAACTGCATCCCATTCATATTCTCAACTGGACTAGGGACCTTCGACAAGCGCTACATCCTGGTGCAAACCAAGTAGGGCTCTATCAAAACGCACGTGGTTGAGTATCCTAATTCCTAAAGTCTAATTCTTAACTATTCTGTTCATTGGTAACGTTGCCTATTAGATAGCCTTGGAGCAGGGGAAGAAACCTGGAATGCCCGTCTATGCCTTCATTGGTCGAGCTATATTCTAAGGTCCAGATTGCCCAGCCTCGCATTGTCGCTTCGCCCCTAATCTGTTGAAGGTAGAACCAAAAGCGTGAAAAGTTGGGCTTAGCAGAGTCTAAAATAGAGGGCTCTAGCAGCTCGAGGATTTTGGATTTCAGGCTGTTGAACCTTTATCTATTATGCGATTGCAATCAACCGAACATTCATAAGTTTAGTGGTTTGATGGCCAGGCAGAAAGTATTCTCTTACCAGCAGCAACTGATAAGGCTGTGATCAGCATTTTAGCTAGTCATCACTTTAGTGATCTAGCCAAAACGATGACTAGAGATGCAGGGGATTTTTGAATTGCTTGTGGAGTTTGAGGCTGTCATGCCGCTGATTGTAGCCAAGACAACAGGTCATTCCTATCAAGGACATAGATAGCCTTGTCAGGTAGATCTAGGCTTTTGTAGTCCTTTGGCGCTGGGCTTCGTAGAGGATTAAAGCCGCCGAGATCGCCACGTTCAACGACTCCACGCCCTGGCGCAGGGGAATCGTCACCTGCTGGTCTGCTAACCGGATTAACCGGGAGGATAAACCCGCGCCCTCATTGCCTAGCAAAATCAAGGTGGGGGAACGCAGATCTAAGTCCCAGTAGGTTAAGGGGGCTGCGGGTTGGGTCGCAACAATTTGCATACCCTGGTCCTTGTATCGTTGAATTTCAGTTTCCAGATCGAGACTGAGCGCGATCGGTAAGCGGAACCACTGACCGGCAGAAGCCCGTAGCACCTTTGGATGCTCTAGATCAACACTGTCATCGCTCAGGACTATCCCCTCCCCCCCAGCGGCAGCTGTCGTACGGATAATCGTGCCTAAGTTGCCGGGGTCCTGCACGGTTTCTAAAACCAATCCCAAACTGCTCAAATTGACCAAGCGCTGCCGGGAGCAAGCAGTGGCAACAACCCCATCGGGGTGCACGGTTGTAGCGATTGCCTGAAGCACATTCGGGCTGACTAATTCCAGTCGTTGCGCCAGAAAGCTTGCTTGCTGCAACAGGGATGGATATTTTTGTTGCCAGGCTAGGGTATAGCAAACAGTGCTTAAGGGCCACTGGGTTGCACAGGCTTCGGCCAGTAGATGGGTACCTTCCAACAAAAACAGTTGTTGTTCAACCCGGCTTTTCGAGCGATGTAACTTACGAATTTGCTTGACTAGAGGGTTTGCAAGGCTAGTCAGCATTGGCACTCAATCAAAATTACAAGATGCGGAACCGGGGACTTGAACCCCGAAGTCCTTGCGGACACTAGAACCTGAATCTAGCGCGTCTACCAATTCCGCCAGTTCCGCCTACAGCAGTTAGGGCTGCGGTCTATAATCATCTAGCAATTCCAATTATCCGTCAACTATGTACCAATCAGCAACGTCAGGAAGTGTATAAAGGTAAAGTACAACACGTTCATTAAGTCTATCGAAGGGCATTCTCGAAACTGAGAATCTAGCGATAGAATCTATAACACTTCATTCCTGCTGAATTTAGTTCATCGGAGGACAGAAAGATTACTCTCCCCTTAAGCTTGACTAACACCGGTTCTTCGCCCCAACCCAGTGAATCGGTACTGAATGTCTGGGGTGGAGCGCCCCTACAGGGACATTCCACAATTAGCGGTGCTAAAAACTCCGCCTTAGCACTAATGGCGGGAGCCTTGCTCTGCTCTGGAGAATGTCGACTGCGTAACGTTCCTTCCCTGGCAGATATCAGCCGCATGGGCAAGGTGTTGTCGGCTTTGGGCGTAAAGTTGAAGCAAGATGGCGATGCCTTAGAGATTGATGCCAGCCATATTAGTCACTCCAGAGCCCCTTACGATTTGGTGAGTCAGTTGCGGGCCAGCTTCTTTGTGATTGGCCCCTTGCTGGCTCGGTTGGGGGTTGCCCGCGTTCCTTTACCAGGAGGTTGCGCGATCGGAGCAAGGCCTGTTGATCTGCATGTCCGGGGCCTGCAAGCCATGGGAGCGGATGTGCAAAATGAACATGGCGTGATCTTGGCTTATGCCCACAAGCTGAAGGGAGCCAGAATCTACTTGGATTGTCCTAGCGTAGGGGCAACAGAAACCCTGATGATGGCGGCGACGCTGGCTGAGGGAGAGACAATTATTGAAAATGCTGCCCAAGAACCTGAAGTTGTCGATCTGGCTAACTTTTGCATAGCAATGGGTGCGCAGATCCAGGGGGCCGGAACCAACACGATTGTTGTTTCTGGGGTATCTCAGCTCCATAGCGCAGATTATTCGATCATTCCCGATCGCATTGAAGCCGGGACGCTGCTGATTGCAGGCGCAATCACCCGCTCCGAAATTAGCCTCTCTCCTGTTGTACCTGAGCATCTAACCGCTGTCATTTCTAAACTACAAGCGATTGGGGTAGATGTCATTCTAGACGCCCCTAACTGTTTAAGGATTGTGCCCAGCCGACCCTATACAGGTACAGATATTGAAACTTATTTTTATCCCGGTTTCCCAACCGACATGCAAGCGTTGTTCATGCCTTTGCTAGCCCTGAGCGAGGGTGTCAGTGTAATCACAGAAACAGTCTTTGAAAAGCGGCTGGGTCATGTGCCGGAATTGATCCGGATGGGAGCAGATATTCAAATTAAAGGTAACCATGCGATTGTCCGGGGTGTACCCCAGTTATCTGGGGCACCTGTCGTCGCCACAGACTTGCGGGCTTCTGCGGCGCTGGTTGTAGCCGCTTTGGCTGCGGAGGGTAAAACAACGGTTCAGGGTTTACATCATCTTGACCGGGGCTACGACAGGCTGGAGTTAAAGCTTCAAGGTTTGGGAGCACGTCTAGAACGGGTTTGATCAGAGTCTCTTACTATTGATTTAGTGGCTCACCTATCCCTGGCGGTTTAGGGTTGGACAAATTTCCTGGCTTCTGAGTGTAAAGCACTCGATATACTAAACGTATTACTGGCTATGAGTGTTGTGGCGATTTGTTTCAGCCCTTGATTTAGCTTGTAGAGTCTTCGGCAGTCCATCCATTCAGTTACATGTTGTCAAAAACGTTACTAATTGGTCTGAGGGCAGATCAATTTCGCCATCCGCTTGATTTAGAAGCAACTGCTGCCTTAAAGCAAATGCCAGGCTTAGATGTTGCGGTCCGAAATTTATTAGGACCAGTGGCCGAACAAGTGTTGTATCTCGACAACATTGCTTCCAGTGTTCTGGTGGGTGAGCAACAACTGCCTCATTTGCATCAGTTATTGCTGGAAGCTTGTCAGGTTTTGGATCTCGAACCCCCCCAACTTTATGTCCGCCAGCATCCAGCTCCCAATGCTTATACGTTTGCCATGCGTGGTAAGCAGCCGTTTATTGTGATGCATACTTCCCTAATTGAGATGCTGAACCCGGCGGAGATTCAAGCGGTGATTGCCCATGAGCTGGGTCATCTCAAATGTGAGCACGGGGTTTACATGACCTTGGCAAATTTGGTTGTCTTGGCTGCGGGACAGCTGCCGAGGATGGGTGGCTGGATTGCCCAAGGGCTTCAGGCTCAAATGCTGCGCTGGGTGCGTTGTGCAGAATTTACCTGCGATCGCGCGGCCTTGCTGGTCGCTCAAGACCCCAAAGTTATTGCCTCTGTCCTGATGAAACTGGCAGGTGGCTCACCAAGCTTAGCGCCTCAACTAAACCTAGAGGCATTTTTAGCCCAGGCAAGATCCTACGATGCGGTGGATGACGAGTTGGGGAAACTACTTAAGCAAGCCCGAACTGCTGAGTTGACTCATCCCTTGCCAGTTTTGCGGGCCCGGGAGATTGATCGCTGGGCGAGTAGTCAAGCCTATCAGTCACTCTTCCAGACCTTTACGCACTATAATGGTTTAGCGGCAACTAAGGGCGGATGGCGGAATTGGTAGACGCACCACACTCAAAATGTGGCGACTTCGGTCGTGAGAGTTCGAGTCTCTCCCCGCCCATACTAAGATACAGCAGCTATGGAAAACTCTTTGCTAGTTGCTCAAATAACTGACCTGCACTTGTTTGCAGAAGTTGATAAGTAGATGTTTGGCTGTACAACGGCTGACACTTTTCGCTCAGTAATTGAACGTCTAAAACAACTGGAACCGCAACCAGATCTGCTACTGCTGACGGGGGACCTTTCCCAAGATGAAACTACTGCCTCGTACAAGCAGCTTCAGAATTTGCTTGTTCCCTTGAGCATTCCCGCTTACTGGTTGCCAGGAAATCATGACAGTCTGACTGTGATGGAACCGGTATTAAACCAACCGCCAGTTTTCCCTGAAAAAACTTTTTCCGTCGGGGGATGGCAGTTTATCCTTCTCAGCTCTTTAGTACCCGGATGCGTCTATGGTGAGCTTTCGCAAGCTAGCTTGGCCTGGCTAGAGCAGCAGCTACAACTTAGTACTCAACCGACGCTCGTTAGCCTGCATCATCCCCCTTGTTTCATTCACTCTGAATGGATGGATGCGATCGCTCTCAAAAATCCAGCCGAATTTTTGGCTGTTATTGACCACTATCCTCAGGTCAAGCTCGTTGTATTTGGTCATATTCATCAAGCCTTTGATCAGGAACGCCAGGGTGTGCGTTACTTGGGTTCCCCTTCCACCTGCGTGCAGTTTCAACCTGAAACCCAGGAGTTTGTCATTGATTCAATTCAACCAGGATTCAGACTTTTAGCGTTATCGCCAGACGGTAGTTACGAAACGAAAATCGAGCGAGTAGGCAGCACTGAATCATTTCACTGATCAGCCGGGACCTAGTGCTGCTTTGTGCTTGGCGTCTATGAGATTAGTGTTAAACCAGTTGGGGTATAGGGGTGTAAGGGCAGTCAGCTCATCTAGTGCTGACACTTCTCAGTACAGGACAAAAAGCTGGAAATGATTGTAAGGAAAGGGTTTCATGAGATATAAACAACAATTCATGAAACCCAAATGTCTGAGATCAGCTTACTGCAATCAACCCTCAAATCTCACCTGCCTTGGCATGGTGCACGCCTGAATTGCCTAGCACAACTTTTGATTGCCCTGTTTCGCGTCAAAACAGTGAACTTAGCCGAGATTGCTACTGCCTTTATCGGACAAGCACAACAAGAGTCTCATTACAAACGGCTACAGCGCTTCTTCCGGCACTTTGAGGTAGATGCGACCCTTGTGGCTAAGGCAGTTGTGGCTTTGATGGGCTTTCCCTCGCCATGGGTTGTCTGCTTTGAGCGGACGCAGTGGCAGTTTGGACAAACAACCCATAATGTCCTCATGCTGGCAGTTGCCCATCAAGGAGTTGCCTTTCCCTTGCTGTGGACCCTGTTGCCTAAACGGGGTAACTCCAATACGACGGAACGAATTGATTTAGTAGCACGACTGCTGAAGCTGTTTGAGCGCCAGCAAATTGCTTATCTCACCGCAGACCGAGAGTTTGTCGGACGTGCTTGGATTAAGTATCTGCTCAAGCAACCCGTGCCATTTCGCCTCCGCATTCGCCAAAGTGACCGTTTAAGCAATGGCCGAGGCCAAGCCATCAAAGCAAGAGTGTTATTTGCAGACTTGCCACCCGAGCAGATGAGCATCCTCCCCAAACGTCGTCGCTTGTGGGGCTACTGGGTCTACGTCGCAGCATTGCGTCTCAAGGACGGGCAACTGCTGGTTGTCGTCACATCCGAATCTCCTGAAGCTGCTATTGCAGATTATGCCAAGCGCTGGAACATTGAGACGCTTTTCGGTTGCCTTAAGCGTAGAGGCTTCTGCCTGGAATCAACCCATCTGGGTGATGCGCAGCGCCTCAGCAAACTCTTAGCTGTATTGACCCTGGCGCTGTGCTGGGCTTATCGAACCGGGGACTGGTTGACCCAACTCAAGCCCTTGAAGCTCAAAAAGCACGGTCACAAAGCTAGGAGTGTGTTTCGCTATGGCTTTGACTATCTGCGCCAAATGGTGCTCAATCTCACTGACAAACAAAGTTTACGCCTCTTGACTTTCAAGACGGTATCTGTACTTAGCTGACACTTCCGCATCGCTCAGTTTTATTTCTGCAGCTTTCAGGTTGTCTTCAAGCTGATGGAGTTTGCTAGCCCCAACAATGATGCTGGAGACTACTGATTTACTGACGAGCCAAGCGATCGCAATCTGAGCCACGCTGGCATTACGGTGTTGGGCGATGGTCTCCGACCGGCCTGCGGCCATCGCACGCATTTGTTCAACAACCATAAAGCCCAATTCTTTGTCAAACGGTAGCAGGTCAAAGCCAGAGAGCCGGTTGTCGCTGTCCTTGAAGGTTCGTGTCCCAGACCTATGAAAAGCGATTGCAATCGTCATCACTTCGCTCAGATACAAGCGGGAGTGGCATCGCCTTTCTCTTGGCATTGAGGGCAGTTGGGGCTGCTGTTGCTAATGCCGCTCGAAGTGAGTCGCAGAAGTCATCAATCTCACAAAAAATCTTGGTTACATCCAGGTGCGATACGATGGTGTCCGTAGTTGAGACTTTGAGTATTAATCTTGAAATTAAGTCTCAGCTTTCTTTTTAGCGATTTCAAGTCCGTCGAGCTGACGTGACGTACGAATACGAAGTGTAAGTTCTTGTATCAGGTCAAACTGAAAACTTGTGTAGTGAAAAACCTTTCTAGTCCAGTAACGATTCAAGCCTCATCTACCCGTAAAACAGAGCTACCTTTTAGCCTGCAAGATCTGAAGGCTGCAATTCCCGGCCGCTGTTTTAAGCCCTCTACTGGGCGATCGCTTGCTTACCTCTGTCTAGATATTTCCATGATCGCTGGCCTCTATGCGATCGCTTACCTCCTAGATTCCTGGTTGTTTTTCCCAATCTTTTGGCTAGTTCAGGGAACCATGTTTTGGGCCTTGTTTGTGGTTGGGCACGACTGCGGTCATGGTTCTTTTTCTCCGCTCAAATGGTTGAACACCCTGGTTGGGCATCTCTGCCACATTCCCATACTTGTGCCCTACCACGGTTGGCGAATCAGTCACAGAACCCATCACGCCAACACAGGCAACCTTGAAACTGATGAAAGCTGGTATCCGGTCACCCAGAGCAAGTATGAGCAGATGCCCTGGTATGAAAAGCTCTTCCGCTTCTATTTTCCCCTGCTGGCTTACCCGATTTATTTGTTTAAGCGGTCGCCCGATCGTCAAGGATCGCACTTTCTACCCAACAGCCCACTGTTCCGTCCCTCAGAAAAATGGGATGTGTTGACCAGTTCTACCCTCTGGATAGCAATGGTAGTTTGGCTAGGCTGGCTGGCCTATCAGTTTAGTTGGCTATTCCTGCTCAAGTACTACCTAGGTCCCTACGTGGTGTTTGTGATTTGGCTGGATCTGGTCACTTTCTTGCATCACACAGAACCAGATATTCCCTGGTATCAAGGGGATGACTGGTACTTCCTCAAAGGGGCACTGTCTACAATTGACCGCGACTACGGCTTTGTTAATTTTATCCACCATGACATTGGCACCCACGTAGCCCATCACCTCTTCCTCAACATGCCGCACTATCACTTGCAGACGGCAACAGAGGCAATTAAACCCATCCTGGGCAGTTATTACCGCCAGTCAAAGGAGCCAATTTGGCAAAGCTTTGTTCGCGCTTACCGAACCTGTCATTTTGTCCCAGATCAGGAGTCTGGGGTGTACTACCAGTCATCCAGGCAACAGGGCTCGCCCTAGCTGATTTCATGAACTCAAGGCGATGGCTCTAAACCACTGCTGAAGCTTTATTGGACCAAAGAGCATTACAGGTTAGGGAAGTGAAATACTCTAAGACCAGGAATTCTTGCTGGGCTACTGATTGCAGGTTCTAATTCCTCAGGGCTGACGCACTTATGAACTAGTTCACAAGCTCAGGCCCTCTGACCTCCGAACTTGGGTGAGAAGATTCTAATTCTCCCCAAGTTTGTGGGACTTTGGTGAACTGGCAAAGTGGTTGGGCAGGTTCTCCTGAAGAGGTCAGGCTTTTTGTTGGTTTTTGGCGATCGCGATTGATTTTTGTATCTTCAAAATCTTCTGACATCTAGACTCTCCTTGCCTTTCAAACTTTAATCGTGTCGTTCTCTGCTTTGAACGAATTGTTGAGTTGAGGGTTCTGAGAACTTGATCAAGCGGTGTACCAGGCGTTAGTACCAGCAGCGATGTCGAGCACACGGCTATTAATGTATCGCGCTTAGTCTGACGTGAGGAAGAGTACTCCATTAGCTACGTCTTTCAGCTCAACGAAGGTAACAGGCATGGCGTTGTAGTTACGCATTGCCTGCTCCTGCTCCATCCTGGCTTGCATTGGTTTGCTTGAACAGCTACGGAGCGGCGACCCAGTTCCTTAATCATCCGGTCAGTTTCGGCAAGGTCTTGTGGTGTGGCAGGTAGGTAGTTGATGCTGCCAAACTGCTTTGTAACGTCAAGAATAAATATATCTGCGCCGTCGCTTGCAAGTGCCACGGCCCATGCCCGTCCGATGTCGCGTGCTGCACTAGTGACGATTACCACCTTGTCTTTGAATCTCTCCATAGGATTGTTCCTATTGTTGCGAACATTAGGAGTTCCATCTAACATTGGCTCCAGCCGCAACATCCATCGCCTCACCCGTGATATAAGCCGATTCTGGCATGGCAAAGAACAGCAGCGAGTTCGCTACCTGCTCCGGCTGAAGGAACGAGATCGGGAGTGTGTTGAATTCCATGAGCGCTTTTTCCAGGTTCTCCTGGGTGGGGTTGG